>JAISSS010000035.1 GCA_031272965.1 Bacteroidales bacterium
TCCAAACGGCAAAGCAAAAGTAGAGTATATTGGCACAGGAAAGGAATCGACAAAATTTACATATCAGGACGATGACTGTATAAAATTTTGAAAATAAATAAATTACAAAATCAACCAAACAGTTAGTAACTGCTCGGTTACTAACTGTTTGGTTAGTTGAACAGAATATTGTACTTTTGCCAAAAAATTATTGATATGAAACAGAAAATTATTCATGAACTTGCTGAAATAGAGAAGCAACGCAATATTCGCATCCTTTATGCCTGCGAAAGTGGCAGTCGTGCGTGGGGGTTCCCGTCGCCTGACAGCGATTATGACGTGCGATTTATCTATGTGAAACCGATGCGCGATTATTTGAGTATCAGCGAGCCAAATGATGTGATAGAAATGCCGATTGACGATTTGCTGGATATTGGCGGTTGGGATTTACGCAAAGCGTTACGGCTATTTCGCAAATCTAACGTGGCGCTGTATGAGTGGCTGCAATCGCCTATTGTTTATCGGCAAGACGAGATATTTGTGCAGGAATTAAAGTCGTTGATGCCTGAATATTTTTCGTTGCGTGCTGGCGCAATGCACTATTTGGGCATTGCCAAAGGCGCGTGGAAAGATTTGCAGAACGAGAAAGTCCGCATAAAAAAATATTTTTATTGCCTGCGCCCGATTTTGGCTGCACGATGGATTGTTCTTAAAAAAGAAATTCCGCCGATAGAGTTTTTTAAATTGTTGGAATTGATTGATAATGCAGAAGTTATGCGAGAAACAGAACAACTCTTGAAACTGAAATCCGTTTCAGACGAAACTACAACAGTTCTGCCAATTACTGTTCTGCACCGATTTATAGAAGAAAATTTGCATCTTTGCGAAGAAAATTTACCCGAAACAAACGAACCGAAACAGGATTTTGAAGATTTGAATGAATTATTTAGAAAACAATTAATATGATATTTTCTGAAATACATAATAATCAATCCGTTATGCTGCTGCAAGTAATCAGTGGCAGCCGTGCTTACGGGCTGAATACGCCGCAGAGCGATACGGATATTAAGGGGGTTTTTGCTTTGCCGAAACGGGAATTCTATGGATTAGACTATACCGAACAGGTTAATAGTCAAACTAATGATATTGTCTATTACGAACTTGGGAGGTTTGTGGCGTTGCTGATGAACAACAATCCGAATTTATTGGAACTGCTTGCTACGCCGGAACAGTTTGTTTTACATAAGTCGCCGGTTATCAGCCGTTTGAAACCTGAAATATTTCTGTCAAAACTCTGCTGCAAGACCTTTGCGGGCTATGCACAGTCGCAAATACACAAGGCAAAAGGGCTTAACAAAAAGATTTTCAATCCGGTAGAAGAAGAACGTAAAACGATTTTGGATTTTTGTTATATCATTGAGGGCTACGATGCTCTCCCATTAAACAAATGGCTGAAAAACAACGGTTTTCAACAGGAAGAGTGCGGCTTAATCAACGTGCCGCACAGCCGCGATATGTATGCCGTTTTTCATCAGAGCCAGACCGAAATTCCGATGCACGGCATCTGTGGCGAGAACAGCGGAGGCGATGTTCGGCTGACGTCCCCGCCACTTGCGCTAATGAGCTATAACAAAGATGGTTACTCCTCATATTGCAAGGATTATGCCGAATATTGGGACTGGGTTGGCAAGCGTAACAACGCTCGCTACGAGAACACCCTGCAACACGGCAAGAACTATGACGCCAAGAATATGATGCACACCTTCCGCCTGCTTGCAATGGCAGAGGAAATCGCTACAGAACAGCGCATTAACGTGTTTCGTGAGCACGATCGCGAGTTCCTGCTCAAAATCCGTCGCGGCGAGTTTCTCTACGACGAACTGTTGGATATGGCAAACGAAAAACTTACTCAGATAGAATTGTTATTTGAAAAAAGCAGTTTACCGGAAACTCCTGATGTTGCGGCAATTAATACATTATTAGTAGAAATACGTGAAAATATCTATAAACAAATATTATGACCGCATCTGAAATTTACACTAAATATTATTCCGATATAAAAGATACGACGATTTCTGTACGATTGTCGCTGTTGACGATTTGACAAGTAATTTGAAAAAGGGCAAAGTGGGTGTGTATGCCAAGTGACTGCTGCGGATTTATCAGAAACTTGAAACAAAACAAATTCATACAAATGGAATTGAACGTGTCAGAAAAATTTTGCACACTTTTAACCGTATGTCGAAGGCAAACATGCTTGCAGAGAAAAACATAAACAAATACGATTCTATCAGTGCAATGCAATTTGAAGTTGCGCCTTATCTTGATACGCAGATTATCAGTAAAAGCGAACATACCAAGGCAATTAAAAACAGCGAGGCGGAAAAATTGTACGAAAATGTGCAGTTTTTGGTGGTGCATCCGAAAACAAAATGGGCTGCCTCTGCTTATGGCAGGCATACAAAATGGTGTACTGCAACTGACAGATATTTTATTGATTATTTTACTGATTACGCAAAAAAAGCAAACTGTATATAATTATTGACCGAAAAAATAATTTGAAATATCAATTCCATTTTGAGCGGAAAACTTACTGCGATGACGAAGATAAACGGCTTTCATCCAACCCGTTAAGTGCAATAAAAAAACTAAATCCTTCGCAGGGTTTAATTGATTTTTTCATTAATGAAAGGCAAAACGAATATCTGTTTGATGATAAAAGCGGCACTCTTCGCAGCGGATTAAATTCTAATTGGAACTCTACTAATGAATTGCATATTGCGGTTTATAAAAAGAAATGCGGAATAGGGCTTGGCGGCAGTAAATTTACGATAATGCTGCCTTTATAGTACGATTTCATTAAAACACAGCGATTTATACCCAAACTGTATGAAACTTACCTCAATGGTGAAACTGATTTGTGCTATTTCGCAGACAGTCAACTGTTTTTAAACATAATCTGGTATAGTGAACAGCCAAAAAAGATTGTAGAGGTCAATATATATGGCACACAGGATTTACTGTTTCCACATATTATTCCGACTTATAAAAGCGACATTGACGGGATTATGAAGAAATTGGTAAAACTGTTTAATCAAAAATTCTTTGATATGCCCGACATTCGGTGTGATTTTTTTCAGCCAGCCAGGCTGATGTCCGTCCGGAATGGCTGAGCAGGGGATTGTGGTAGCGGTCAAACTGTTCTTTCGGCGATGTTTTGGTCGGTAATGATATAATCGGTAGCGCCACAGGCGATGCATTTCGGCTATATATTACCTTGTAAAATCCTGCACAGTTATAATTTTGGTTATTCTTTTTATCATAACACATTGATTATTAACTGATTATTAGTCGCTAATTCATCGTATTCGTTACGGTATTGCTTTCTTGTTCGGCGGATACAGGGGAGCTGTTTTTCGGCACGAAGGTATAATTTTTTTCAATGGGAGCTGTTTTTTTGGCGGTTCTATCTTAATAATGCTTATTTTTGCAGTTGAATTATCATAATAGAAAATGGGACACGATGATATTTTAAAGGCTATAGAGGCCGGTGGACACGGGCGGGTGAAGTATGCCATTGCCGACATTGACGGGGTATTGCGGGCGAAAGTAATCAGCCGCGAGAAGTTCCGCAGTGCGATGAGCAATGATGTGGCGTTCTGCGACGTGCTGTTTGGGTGGGATGTTGCTGACACCTGCTATGACAATTCGCGTTTTGCGGGCTGGCATACGGGCTATCCCGACCACAAGGCCAGCATTGACCCGGCCACGTTCCGCACGGTGCCGTGGGACGACGGCCTGCCGTATTTTTTAGCCGATTTCAGCCGTGACGCCAACGTGCCGTGTCCCCGCGCTCAATTACGAAAAATCGCTGCCAAATGCGAAGAACTCGGCTTCCGTCCGGAATTTGCCCATGAATTTGAGTGGTATAACTTTGCCGGAACACCGCGCTCAATAGATGCGGCCGACTACATTAATCTCACGCCGATTACGCCGGGCATGTTTGGCTATTCCCAATTGCGGCCGGCGCAGTTTCGCGACTATTGTAACGAGTTGTTTGATTTGCTGAACCGCTTCGGGATTCCCGTTGAGACGTTCCACACCGAAACTGGGCCGGGGGTTTATGAGGCCTCCATTGCGCATGCCCCCATCGTTGAGGCGGCCGACCGCGCCGTGCTGTTTAAGGCTGCCGTCAAGGAAATCGCCAGCCGTCACGGCATTGTTGCCAGCTTCATGGCCAAGTGGGACGGGAATTTGCCGGGCTCCGGCGGGCACATCCATCAGAGCCTGCTCAGTCTCGACGGCAAACGGAACCTCTTCAACATGGCCGAGCCGGAGCTGCTGGAGAGCTACCTCGCCGGCCTGCTGACATGCCTGCCGGACATATTGCCGATGTATGCCCCCACCATCAACAGCTATAAGCGGCTGCGCAACGGGGCATGGGCGCCCACCTCGGTTACGTGGGGGATGGACAACCGCACGGCCGCCGTGCGCCTCATCAACGGCGACGACGGAACCCGCCTCGAAATGCGCGTCCCGGGCGCCGACTGTAATCCCTATATTGCCATGGCTGCATGTTTAGCCTCCGGCATATATGGCATAAAGCACAAACTCAAGCTGTCGGAACCGGCCAGTATCGGCAACGCATACGCCCAGAAAGGCGCCGTGAAGCTGCCCGACAACCTGCAGGACGCAACCCGCGCCATGAAAAAATCAACAATCCCCGAAGGAATCTTCGACCGCTTTTTTCTCGACCATTTCATCGCCTCCCGCGAATGGGAATGTAAAGAATACAATAAAGCCGTAACTAACTGGGAGCTGAAACGTTATCTCGAAATTATCTGACTATGGACGCCATCGACCCAAAACAGGTTATCCGCGAAGCGTGGAACGAATTTGACGACCGCCATGAAATAAAAGGCATCTTCGACGTCAGCGCACACGTGTCAACCAATCAGGTGTATAAAGTGTCATTCACCCGCCGCAAACCGGTATTTGCCAAGCTGTCGGACTACGGGCGGTTTGAGGACTTCCGCGAAGACCATGTTACCATCAATAACTTGGCTAATAACATGGAAGCGCCCTACGCCAACTTCTTAGCCCGCTCGTTAGTGAAGCGCAATGAGCTGTTCATATACCGCTATTTTCATGGCAGTCGCTCGGCATGGGTGGTCTTTTACAACCCGATACAGATATCCAAGAAGCTGCCCCGTCGCCTCGACGACCCGCTGATTAAGAAGCTCGGACGGGAACTTGCGCGGTTCCACAGCGCCTGTGCCAACATCAGCGCCCAGCTGCCACGGGCTACCAAGAACGTCGTTACCGATATTCACAGCCTCATCCGTAATGTCCGTCTGGGCAGGATGCAACTCGACGATGCACATAAGGATACAGTGTTGAAACAGTGCGAAATATTCCTGAAGAACGTTGACGAGCTCAACTATTTCACCGATATGGAAACGATTCCGGTGTTTGTGGACTGGAATATCGGCAACTTTTCAGTAACTCCCGAAGGCCGCTTCTTCTCGCGGTGGGACTATGACTGGTTCCGCCAGTCGAGCCGCGTGATGGATTTCTACTTCTTCAGTCGCGTGGTTTCGGACGGGGGCGACAAGACGGTGTTCAGCTATCTGATTGACCCGCTGATGGAAGACCGATTTATCATGTTCCTGAAAGAATATCACCGCATCTATCCGCTCAGCGAGCCGGAAGTGCGTTATATCCGCGAGGCATACCGCTTTTTCATCCTTAACTATGTCATCAAAGATGGCGCGTTCTTCTTTCGCGAGACGTATGCCCGCAAGCTGCAGCAGGAAGCCTACGCGGTATATTTCGACGCCATAGACCGGCATTACAGTGTGGAGAAGCTACTGCGGGCGTTGAAGATGTGATGCCGACAGCAGATTATTCCTCTCCAATTCGCACAAAAGTTCAAATAGCATTACGGCGCTAAGATGGACCGATGAATCGTATGCAACGGGACGCCGTCCGGGCTGAGGTTCCGGGCGCGGCCGACTCCACGTATTGCCGAACACGCCATAGCCCTCCGCCGTGCGGGAGAGCGCTGATTTCCAAAGGCTGTTACCATTTGTTATAAAATAGGTGGCAAACTGCTGCTGCCTGTGGGCATCTAATGCGCCCGACAGCATCCACTGTGCTAAATAGCGCATAAATATCCCCTTAAACAGTCCGCCATCGCCGCCGCCTTCATTGTTGTTCAGCACACCCGCAGGCGAGAACTTCGTGCTGTCGTTCACCACATAGTCGGCAGTCCGCATAGCGAGGTCGAAATACTTGCGGTCGCCGGAGATTCGGAAGAGCTCAAGGCAGGCGCCGAGCCATGTCCCCTGGTTGTAAGTAAAGACCCAGTCGGGGTTGTCGTTGTTATAGCTGTCTTTTATCAGGCCTGTTTCGTGGATAACGAGGTTGTCGTGGAGCCAGCGGAAGATTTTTTCGGCCCATTGCAGATATTGCGGGTCTTTGGTCAGCTGATACAGTCGAGCGGCAATGATGACAGCCGGGGCGTTGGCACAGGCGTTCTTGGAGGCGGGCAGCGTATCTACCCACTGTATTCCGCCGCCATGTATGTCGTTCCATCCGGTTTTTATATCGTTCCACAGGGTTATGGCGTCGTCTTTCCATGTGCCCGAATCAACGGCCTGATGAATACGCAGGCATGCTAATGCCATCCATTCCATGTCGTCGAAGTAGCTGTTATGCAGGCTGCCTTTGCCATAGTCGAGCATTGCCTGCCGGGCTTGCGTCATCCGCAGCAGGCAGTCGGAGCTGCGGGTACGTCCGTAGTTGTCGGCAAACACATCAAGCAGATGCGCCATCCACCAGTAGTTGAAGCGCGGGTTAACGAACTGCCGTCCGGGATATACGGAATTAACAATATAATAGCCTGACTGGTATGGCTGCCAGAACAGTCCGAGCAGGCTTGTCTGGGCATAGTCGGCCCGCTCGGCCCACGTAGAAATCCCGCTGCGGGCTGCTTCATCCCCCGGCTGAGCATAACCAGCAGTTGCTAATGTGGCTACAAAAATCGCTAAAATACAGTAGGTTTTCATGAAAAATATACTTTTGTGATACAAAGGTATAAAAAAATATCTTTTCAGTTCAAATTAACCCGCTTTCATTGTTGCATCCGGTCATGGGGTGAGTTTCAGGGCGTCGCGGTATGTCTTGATTCCGGGCGTATTGACGGCGCCGATGATGCGGGTTGCGCGGATAAGTTCGCGGGTATTGTAGGCGTCGTAGTCGGGGGCGTCGGGGTTGAGGCTGTTGACCCGCACATAGCCGGACGCATGAATAAAGCGGTCGTCGCCCATGTAGAGCGCCACATGGCGGATTCTTTCGCGGCCGTTGCGCATTGTGCGGCCAAAGAATAGCAGGTCGCCCGGCCGCAATTGGCCATAGCCGTCGCTGATGTCAACGGGGAGGCCGGTTTTTGCCTGCTGGGAGGCGTCGCGACGAAGCAGAACATTGTGCATAAGATAAACGGTTCTGGAAAAGCCACTGCAATCGAGAGCCTTTGGCGACGTGCCTCCCCATGTGTAGGGGATACCCCTGAGTGTCAGGGCTTTGGTTACCAAGCTCACGCCTGACAGTTGAACTTCCGCTGCCCACTCTTCAATCCGGCGGCAATGCTGTCGTGCAATGTAGGCCCGCCGCCCGTCAGGATATGAAACGCCGTAATATGAACCATTATCGCTCTCAAATTTCAGGATGTCGCCGAACACGACGTCCGAGACATGCGGCCCGTCCGGGCTGGGGGTTTCATGCGTAAATCCATATATCCCGGTAACGATGAGCTTGGGTGCATCACTCCATCGTTGAAATTCCTCTGCGGTCATCGGTACAAGTTCTGACGATTCCGTCCATGACAGGTACCCTTCGGCGCCCCGTACGCGGTACCAGCCGTCATCGTACTGAAGCAGGCTGACAGCATTGCCGAGCAGGAACTGTGTTCCCATTTCGGCGGCATAGTCGGGCGCCATCCGTGCGTCAGCTACCGACACGTTGATGACGCCATACAGCCGCCCCCTGAGCGCCGAATCGGGCAACAGCCGCACCTCGTCCACCACATCCGGGTTCAGGGTACGCAACTGTTGCAGCAGTGCGCTCTTGCCGTCAGGCAGAGTGGTTGCCCCCCGCGCTGCCACAATGCCGTTCCTTTCGGCAATTTGCACATCGAAAACCTCGTCGCGGCGGTCTGGGGCATACTGCTGGCGGATGCTGTCGAGCGCCGCCTTCAACGCGCCGTATCGCGCCGCATCCTGCGGAGTTCCGCAGCCAACCATAACGATAGCTACTGTCAACAAAAGCGTCTGTCGCATGTTCATATTACACACCTGTTATTTTTTCGCCGCAAAGTTCGCAAAATTTTCGACTGCACTGCAAAATGGATTACTTTTTTTCGTATCTTGCGCCAAATTTAATCAATAGCTATGAGAAAAGCATTATTCATATTAAGCGTAATTTTATTGTTTGCATCGTGCAATCCGCCTTCAACGGCGCTCAGGGAACCCACAGAGGCCGAACTGGAGCAGGGATTTGCCAATCCTCCCGCTGCGGCTAAGCCGCATACATGGTGGCACTGGATGAACGGGAACATCTCGAAGGAAGGCATCACTGCCGACCTCGAAGCCATGGCGGACGCCGGAATCGGGGGCGCCCAGATATTTAACGTCGCCGAAGGAATACCTCACGGTGCTGTGCAGTTTAACAGCGCCGAATGGATTGATATGGTGGCCTTCGCTGCCGCCGAAGCCCGCCGCCTCGGCTTGGAAATCTGCATACACAACTGCGCAGGATGGGCCAACAGCGGCGGCCCGTGGAACACACCGGAAAACGGTATGAAAATCGTCGTTACAAGCGACACGATAATTCACGGCCCGACAACGTTGAACACCCCGCCGACGCAACCCCAAACGAACCTCGATTTCTACCGCGACATCGCCGTGCTGACATTCCCCACCCCGTCAAAAACAGAAGGGAATGTCATATCAAACTTCCGCGGAAAGGTCTTCCTTGACCGCCAAACCATCCGCCGTGACCGCGAAGCGGCTGTGATTCCGCCGGAAACTTTCGTGAACGCCGCCGACATCCGCGACCTGACCGCCAACCTGCTGCCTGCCGACGGCAAAGCCCCGACATGGGACGTCCCGGAAGGCGACTGGACGGTGCTGCGCATCGGCTACACCGCTAACGGCCGCAAAAATCACCCCGCTCCGGAAGAAGGCACCGGCCTCGAAAGCGACAAACTCAGCCAGACCGCCACAAAGGCTCACTGGGACGGCCACGTGGCTAAAATTCTCGAAGCTGTAGGCACAAAAAATATCGACGGCAAAACCGGCCTCAATAACGTGCTGATTGACAGCTATGAAGTGGGCACACAGAACTGGACGCAAGGCCTTGAAACAGAATTTCAAAAACGTACAGGCTATTCCATCGTGAAATTCCTGCCCGTATTTGCAGGCCTCATCGTCGATTCGCCCGAAATCACCGAGCGCTTCCTCTGGGACTTCCGCAGGGTAGTGGCAGACCTGTTCGCCGAAAACTATTCCGAATACTTCGGAAAATTGGCCCACGACGCCGGCCTGCTCTACTCTATCGAGCCTTACGGCAACTGCCCCTCTGACGACATCCAGTATGGCAGTTACAGTGACATCCCTATGGGAGAGTTCTGGCCTTCCGGCGGCCACAGCGTGAATACCGGCAATGCCAAACTGCCCGCGTCTATTGCCCACGTCTATGGCCGGAAGTTCGTCGGCGCCGAGGCCTTCACCGCCGCCCCCAATGGCGGCAAATGGCTGAAAACCCCCTTCGACATCAAGGCGCAGGGCGACGCGGTCTATTGCGGCGGCGTAAACCGCATGATATACCACCGCTATGCCCATCAGCCATGGACGAATCCCACCCGCTATCCGGGAATGACCATGGGACAGTGGGGAACACATTTTGAACGTACACTCACATGGTGGAAACAGGGCAAAGACTGGCTGAAATATCAGGCCCGCTGTCAATACCTGCTGCAGGAAGGCCAATTCGTGGCCGATGTGCTGTTCTTCAGCGGCGAAGGCGCCCCTAACGAACTGCGGAATACCGAACTGCCCGACGGATATGACTATGACGGTTGCGACACCCGCGCCCTCTCCCTGCTGACCGTCAAAAACGGCCGCCTCACGCTGCCCTCCGGCATGAGCTACCGCCTGCTTGCCCTGCCTAACGACGAGGCCTTCTCGCCGCAAACGCTGAAAATAATCGCCAACCTCGCCGCCGCAGGCGCCACTATCACCGGCTATAAAAAGCCCGAAAAAGCCGTCGGCCTCCGCGGATACCCCGACAGCGACACCGAAGTGAAACTGCTGGCTGATGAGCTGTGGCCCAAAATAATCACCGGCAAATCCGTCGGCGACGTGCTGGCCTCGCTCGGCGTAAAACCCGACTTCAAAGCCCCGGCAAGCGCAAACCTGAAATATATACACCGAAAAATCAGCGGCGCAGACGTCTATTTTGTGGCCTGTCCCTCACTGTCGGGCGACGCCACTGTCTGCACCTTCCGTGTAAGCGGAAAAATCCCCGAACTTTGGAACCCCGAAACCGGCGCCATCGAACCCGCCCCTGTGTATTCCGAAACCGACAGCCTGACATCCGTTCCCATCCGCTTCGAACCGTCAGGCGCCACCTTCGTGGTATTCCGCAAGCCTGCCCCGGCTGACCACCTCGTCGCCGTAAAACGTATCGACAACCCTGTGAACAACCCCGACACCTCTGCCGGAACCCTCATAATCCTCAAAGCCGAATACGGCGACTTCGCCGATAACACCAACGGCTGCGCAAATGTTACCGCAACTGTCGGCAAACTGCTCGCCGACGGGAAACGAACTTTCACCGTCTCTAACACCACAATGGGCGGCGACCCCGCTTATGGTACGGTCAAGGAATTTCGTATAGATTACATGCTTGGCGGCACGAAAAAACGCGAATTTGTTAATGAAGACAAGGCCTTTACTATGCCACAGGGCGCAACACTCGTCAAGGCTTACTACGGAATTATCAATGACGAGCCCGACCGCCAGCCGCAGGTTATCGACATTACCGCAAAAGTGGCCGCACTCGTGAAAGGGGGCGCACTTATGGCCGACATCAATAATGACCTGGCAGGCCATGACCCCGCGCCAATGCTCGAAAAAACCATGCGCGTAAATTATACCTTCAACGGCGAGCCGGGATACTTGCAGGTGCATGAGAACCATACGCTTGTGCTGCCCCCGCGTCCCGAAGGCGAAATCCCTGTCCCCGACTACGAACTGAAAGCTACTGCCGAGGGCAACACGGAACTCCTCGCATGGACGTCCGCAACCTTCGAACTGAAAGCCGCATCCGGAAAAACCCTCATAACTGAAGTGAAAACCGCAGAACCGCAGGAAGTTACCGGAACTTGGAACCTCACCTTCCCGCCAAACTGGGGGGCGCCGGAACAGGTAACGCTCGACAAACTGATTTCGTGGACAGAACACCCCGACGATGGCGTGAAATATTTCTCCGGCACGGCAACCTACAGTATATCATTCTCTTACGAAAAACCCGCTGAAGACCGCGTCGTCCTCGACCTCGGCAACCTGAAAAACTTCGCCGAAGTTGCGCTCAACGGCACGAAATATCCAGTACTCTGGAAACCGCCATACCGCCTCGACATTACCGATGCGGTGAAGAGCGGCGATAACGCCCTGACCGTGGAAATCACCAACCTGTGGCCCAACCGCCTCATCGGCGACGAGCAACTGCCCGACGACCGCCAATGGAACGGAATCCGCCTCAAAGAATGGCCACAATGGGTGCTCGACGGCAAACCCAGTCCCACAGGACGCTACACGTTCACCACCTGGCACCACTGGCGTAAAGACGACAAACCGCTGCCATCCGGGCTGTTCGGCCCCGTATTGCTGCGGCGAATAGCATCCGTAGCCCTCTAATTTCCAACACATTATCCGGGCATGATAAGAAAGCAGGGGACATAGCTACAGCTGTGCCCCCTGCTTCATTTTGCTTCAATCATGCACAAATTTACCGTCGCCGCCGGGTTATCGAAACGCTCTGCAAATACTCAAACGTAACCTCCGGTTGCATTTTTATCGGCGTTTCGGTTTTGGACGGGTGATTTGCGCGATTTTGAGTTTTAGCACACAACAATAAAAGATTCAGTTATTGCTTTTTATAGATAGAATAAAAAAAACGGCTGCTCTGGAATCAGGGCAGCCGCGCATTATGAAGTTTATGATTAAGCGAGGAAGCTGAGCAGGATACCGGCGGCCACAGCCGAGCCGATAACGCCTGCCACGTTGGGCCCCATAGCGTGCATGAGCAGGTGATTGGTCTTGTCATATTGCAAGCCTACAACCTGCGATACGCGAGCGCTGTCGGGCACTGCCGAGACGCCCGCATTGCCGATAAGCGGGTTGATTTTGTTGCCTTCTTTGAGGAAGAGGTTAAAAATCTTGACAAACATCACCCCGAAGAACGTGGCGATGATAAACGAGGCGGCGCCCAATGCGAAGATTCCTACCGACTTGAGGGTCAGGAAGGTTGTGGCCTGGGTGGATGCCCCTACGGTGAGCCCAATAAGGATGGTTACAATGTCAATCATCGGGCCTTTGGCGGTGTCGGCGAGGCGTTTCGTTACGCCGCTCTCTTTAAGCAGGTTGCCGAAGAAGAGCATACCCAGCAGGGGCAGGCCGGTTGGCACCACAAATGTGGTGAGCAACATGCCCGACAGTGCGAAGATGATTTTCTCGTTCTTCGACACCACGCGCGGGGGCTTCATGCGGATGAGCCGTTCCTTTGAGGTGGTGAGCAGTTTCATCACCGGTGGCTGGATAACCGGCACCAAAGCCATGTAGGAATATGCCGAGATGGCGATAGCGCCCATCAGGTCGGGGGCGAGTTTGGAGGACAGGAATATGGCTGTGGGGCCGTCCGCACCGCCGATGATGCCGATAGCGCCTGCTTCGGTGGGGCTGAATCCCAATGCTAAGGCGATGCAGTAGGCTCCGAAGATGCCGAACTGTGCGGCGGCGCCTATCAGTATCAGCTTGGGGTTTGAAATCAGCGCGGAGAAGTCGGTCATAGCGCCGATTCCGAGGAATATCAGCGGCGGATAGACGCCTTGCAGCACACCGAAATACAGGTAGTTCAGTACGCTGCCCGATTCGTAGATTCCGATTTTCAGGCCGGGGGTGAAGGCGATGTTGCCCACGAGGATACCGAACCCGATAGGAATAAGCAGCATAGGTTCAAATTCCTTCGCAATTGCCAGATATATGAAGAATAGTCCGACTAATATCATGATGATATGGCCGACGGTCATGTTGGCGAAGGCGGTGAAGCCGAGGAACTGCTGGATATGTTCTATAATGAAATTTCCAAAATCTCCCATAGCTTATTCTCCTATTGTGATGAGTACGTCGCCTTCCATGACCGCGTCGCCTTTGGCTTTGTGGATTTGGAGGACTTTTCCGGCTTTGTCTGCTTCGATGTTATTTTCCATTTTCATGGCTTCGAGCACGAGCAGTCGCTGGCCGAGTTTTACGGGGTCTCCCTCGCGCACGAGCACTTCGAGGATTACGCCGGGCAGGGGTGACTTGATGGCGCCGGCGCCTTTGGGGGCTGTGGGGCTGCTGGTTTTGGCCACTGCCGGATGCGCGTCAGTGGAGGGCACGGCCACCGGGCGCACTAATTTGGGCGTCTTGGTGGTTTTCAGCTCTTTCTCGACCTCGATTTTGTAGGGTGTGCCGTTGACTTCGATTTCCACATGCGTATCTTCGACGCTGATGATGTCGGTGGCGTATTTATTGCCGTTTATAGTAAATTTAAAACTTTTCATCGTTTTCTGATTTTTCTGCATTAAAGTAAGTGATTATTTGCGGGTTGAGCGGGTTCTTTCCGGCAGGTGGGGCATATTACTGCTCCGCAGGTTCCAGGGGGAGAACTGGCGCGTGATTTTCTTGACTGTCAGTACGGCGCTTTCGTAGTCGTGCTGTTCGTTCTGATAGAGGTATATTGCGGCGGCGATAGCGGCGTTGACTTCTCCGCTGATTTCGCTCTTTTTTACGGGGGCGGCAGCGGTGGAATCGCCAGTTGCGGCGGGCTTTTTCTCGCGGGTAAATGCTTTACCGATAGCTTTAAATACACATGCCAGTACTATCAGGGCGGTGAACACCACAAACATTGCGATGATTGCCATGCCTGCGCCGTAGGGGTCCAATTTCACGAACTCGTCGCCGGAAGTTAATTTCGGCTGGTAATCGTTGTCGGATTTGGGCGTGGTGTATTCACTGATAGCCCATTCTCCGGCCCGTTCTTTGGCCTCCATTTCTCCGGTGAGCGGGTTTTTCAGTTCCCATTTGGAACCCTTGTTGAGTTTCCAGTCGGTAGGAACGAGTTTTCCCTGTCGGGCGTATGACTTGTCCACTTCCTGTCCGGCGGGGATTTTCACCATGTCGAGCAGGGTGCTGCCGTTAGGGGCGAACAGCGCCACTATACCGCCATCCTGCAGTTTGAAGTTGACGTGCAGGATGCCGCGTGTCGCATGTGCGTCGCCATAGAAGACGATAAATTCGCGGGGGGCGAGGGCAGTTTCGGGGAATCCGGTCGGAATCCAGTACTTCTTGGGATTGCTCAGGTCGTCGGTGAGGTAACAGCCGCCGACATTGACGTTGGTGTAGGACGAGTTCATGATTTCAATCCATGAATTGTGCGCCCCGTAGTCGTCAACGTAGTTGGATTCGTTATGCACCAACAGCTCGCTGATAATCAGCCCTTCGGTGTATTGTGCCAGAGCCGGTTTCGCGCCGAACAGCAGTCCCGCCAGTAGTATCCCGAATAATAAAGAATTTATTTTTTTCGACATAACTACGGGATTACAATGGGATATTTGTGTGTTTTTTAGGCGGCATGGCGTCCTTTTTGGTGGCCAGCGTTTGCAGGGCGCGGATGATTCTGAACCGCGTATTTCGGGGTTCGATGACGTCGTCGATATAGCCGTATTGGGCGGCGTTGTAGGGATTTGCGAACTTGTCCTTATATTCCTCTTCGGATTTGGCGATAAATTCGGCGCGGGCCTCGTCGCTTTCGAGTTCTTTGATTTTCTTGCTTTGCAGCACTTCGATGGCGCCTTTTGGTCCCATGACGGCTATTTCGCCGCTCGGCCAGGAATAGTTTATGTCGCCGCGCAGGTGTTTTGAGCTCATCACGCAGTAGGCGCCGCCATACGATTTGCGGAGGATGACGGTAACTTTGGGCACGGTGGCCTCGCCGTAAGCGAAGAGCAGTTTTGCGCCGTTAGTAATGATTCCGCCGTATTCCTGGGCTGTTCCGGGCAGGAATCCGGGGACGTCCACCAGCGTAACGAGGGGGATGTTGAAGCAGTCGCAGAAGCGGACGAATCGGCCGGCCTTTCGGGAGGCGTTGATGTCGAGCACTCCGGCGAGGAAGTTGGGCTGGTTGGCCACGATTCCGGTGGAGATGCCGTTGAAGCGGGCGAATCCTACCACGATGTTCTGGGCATAGTGGCGGTGTACTTCGAGGAATTCGCCATGGTCAACGATAGCATGGATGACGTCTTTAACGTCGTAGGGTTTATTGGGGTTGTCGGGTATAATTTCGTTGAGGGAATCGTCGAGGCGGTCGATGGGGTCATCGCAGGGTTCGAGGGGGGCCTCTTCGAGGTTGTTTTGGGGCAGATAGCTAAGCAGTTTGCGAATCAGTTGCAGGCCTTCCTGTTCGTCTTCGGCGATGAAGTGTGTAACGCCGGATTTGGAGCCGTGCACGGATGCGCCGCCGAGCTGTTCTTCGGTAACGACCTCTCCGGTAACCGTTTTCACCACTTTTGGGCCGGTAACGAACATGTAGCTGGTGCCTTTGCTCATGATGATGTAGTCGGTGAGCGCGGGCGAATAGACGGCGCCGCCGGCACAGGGGCCGAAGATGGCGGAGATTTGGGGTATCACGCCGGACGCCATGATGTTACGCTCGAAGATTTCGGCGTATCCGGCTAAAGCGGTAACGCCTTCCTGAATACGGGCGCCGCCGGAATCGTTGATGCCGATGAGGGGGGCGCCGGCTTTCATGGCCATATCCATGACCTTACAGATTTTCTGGGCGAAGGTTTCGGAGAGCGAGCCGCCGAACACGGTGAAGTCCTGTGCGAAGACATAGACTACCCGTCCGTCGATGGTTCCGCGGCCTGTAACGACGCCGTCGCCCATGAATTTGGTGGCTTCCATGCCGAAGTTGACGCATCGGTGGGTAACGAACATGTCGTATTCTTCGAAGCTGCCCTCGTCGAGGAGCAGGTCTATGCGCTCGCGAGCGGTCATCTTGCCCTTGCCGTGCTGGGCGTCGATGCGTTTCTCACCGCCTCCAAGTTTGGCTGTCGCCCGGAGGTCTATCAGTTGCTTAATTTTTTCCTGATTTGTCATCGTGAATTTGAATTGATTATTTTGAACATAATTCTGTCAGAACGCCCAAAGTGGCTTTGGGATGCAGGAAGCCGATATTGAGTTTCTCGGCGCCCTTGCGGGAAGTCTTGTCGATACAGGTAACGCCTTTTTCGGCGGCCTCTGCCAAGGCGGCGTCAGCATTGCCGACCGCGAAAGCGAGGTGGTGGATGCCCTGCCCTTTCTTCTCGATAAATTTACCGATAGGCCCTTCCGGGTCGGTCGATTCGAGCAGCTCTATTTTGGTGCCGCCCACCTGAAAGAAGGCGGTCTTGACCTTCTGGTCGGCCACCTCTTCAATGGCATAGCATTTCAGCCCCAGAACGCCCTCATAATACGGAATCGCCTCATCCAAACTGTTGACAGCAATCCCAATGTGTTCAATATGTGAAATATCCATATTTCTGTTATTTGTATTGAGTACTAAAAAATCGCCGCAAAAATACGAAATTTAATTCAGGTAGTAACCCGTTGCGGTTTTTTTTTCTCTTCTTAATAATAAAGAGTTGTATTATTAAGTTTTTATTAATATGCCACAAAAAACAGATGAAATCATTTCTTCCGTTGAGAGTGTATCAATAAATCACGTAACTTTGTAATTAAAAGTTCTATTTAAAATTTTTATATGGAAAATACAGAAAAATATCTGCACGACATTACCGAAATTCGGCGTGTGGTGAGTGCCTCAGGCCGTTTTTTATCCTTAAGCGGGCTGTCGGGCATTCTCGGGGGCGTCTGGTCATTGGCAGGCGCCTGGTCGGTTCACAGAATCCTGTGTATGGGGGTGGTCGGCAGTGAAGCGGTAACGGCTATAGCGGCTATAGCGGCGGCAGTGTTGGCGCTGTCGTTGATTACGGGGTTGGTGCTTACGGTGCGGCGGGCGCGGCAGATGGGCGCCTCGCTGTGGACGCACAGCTTCCGGCAATTGTGCATACAGGCGGCGCCGCCGTTGCTGGCAGGCGGGCTGTATATCATTATCGCTGTTATGCGGGAGCAGTATGCTTCGGTGGCGGCATTGTGCCTGCTCTTTTATGGCCTGGCATTGCTGAGCGGCGCCCGCTTTTCGCACAAAGAGTTATATTATGCGGGGACGGCAGAGGTATTACTCGGGCTGGTGGCCGCGCTGTTCCCCGCGGCAGGCTTGCCACTGTGGGCGGCAGGCTTCGGAATTGTCCACTTAATTTACGGAATTGTCATGTATTTCCGTTATGAAAGGGCTTGACGATGAAAGAAATCCTCACCCCGACCGTTACGGAGCACCTCAAGCTGTTAGACAGGGCATTCGAGAACAGCACACGGTTAGGCATCATGTCGGCGTTGATGGTGGCCGATTCCGTGTCCTATACCGAGCTGAAGAACCTGCTCAAAGTCAGCGACGGCAATATCGCGGGGCACATAAAAATTCTGGAACGGGAAGAGTATATCAGTGTTATCAAGCAATTTATCGACCGCAAGCCCAACACATCATATTCGGTGACCGAAAAGGGGCGCACCGCCTTTCTCCGGCATCTGGATGCGCTTGAAGCGATATTGAAGCAGCGGTAAACTGGCCGGGCGTTTACTGTACAGGCTGCATCACATTGTCGTACACGGCTTTGCGCAGAGTATTGCTGTCGTCATCGCCGTCGTAGTCCCAATACATCGCGCCGAGCAATCCCCTGTCGTGCAGATATTTGCATTTTATTTCAATCGAGCGGACATTTTCGTAGGACAGCACGATTGTGCCCTCGGCATTGACCATGTATGGCGTTTTAGAGACGTCGTCCCATTTCTCCGTATAATTTTCCGCTATATTTTTGATGCGTTTAAAATCGAGGAAGTTCCCGATTTCTTTTGTTCCGCGTCCGTAGAATGGCAGCCCCAGGGTCAACTTTTTCGGGGCGATACCGGCGTCAATGTGGGCGTCAACAGCCTCATCGGCACACATCCATCCGGTGTTTTCGGAGCGGTAGAGTGCGGAGTGGTGTTTTGGGGCGCCTCCCATGTCATAGGACATGATGTTCACGAAGTTAACATACTGATTGATGTCTCTGAAGTTGATGTATTTTGCGGAGGCATTTGAGGCAAGAGTGAGCAGCTTGCGGCGGCCAATAGCCTTGCGGATGTCGCGCATCAGCAGGGTAAAGTTATCGGTGTCGGCGGGGGAGGCCGATATTTTTGCCATCGCCGAGGTGGGAAATTCCCAGTCTATATCGATGCCGTCGAGGTCGAACTGTGTAAGCACCCGTTTACAGTCGGCGGCAAATCGTTGGCGTTTGGCGGGGTCGGCGGCCATCTCGCTGAAGCGTCCGCTGCCCCACCCCCCGATAGAGAGCATGATTTTCAGCGTCGGCTTTTGGTGTTTCAGCGCGGCGATTTCTGACAGGCGGCTCTCATTGTCGATGCGCACCCCGTCAAAGGTATTGTTTACATGCCCGAAAGCGTAGTTGATGTGCGTAACAAGGGCGGGGTCGGGGACAGTTTTGCTCCACGAAGTTACGTAAGCCAGGACGATTTTGTCCGTTTTTTTTGCACATACGGCACTGTTATCCGCCATACAGAGCCCTGCAAGCAGCATGAAAAATGCGGTTCCTTTCTTTATAATCATACTAATTCAGTTTATTTTCAGATTGATTTGGCGGTTCTTTTTGCCGTAAGGCGGAAGAACCCGGCACAAATGTACGGAGAAAGTCGTTACCGTTTGTTATCTGTATGTTATCAATTATAACTGTCTGATAATCAGTGTATTTACAAAAATTTGCAATTTTTTTTTGCGGGAAATGTGATTTTGTAATGCTAAAAGATATATCTTTAACCGTTTTTTTGCGGGGTTGCAAAAGTGAATCCCTAAATTATTGTAAAACTTAAATTTGTACACCTATGGGACAAATGACAAATAAGACAGATTTGATATCCCGGAGGAAGTTTCTGGGAACGTCGGCGATAGCTGCAGCGGGGATAACGGTCCTGCCGAGCAGTGTTATAGCCGGCCTGGGGCATCGCGCTCCGAGTGATAAACTTAACATTGCGGCTGTAGGTATCGGCGGCATGGGCCATTCCAACATCAATGCGGTGAAGGGCAGCGAGAACATCGTAGCCTTATGCGACGTTGACTGGAGCTATGCGGAGGGCACCTTTAGCGAGCACCCGCGCGCCAAGTATTACAAGGACTGGCGGAAGATGTATGACGAGATGGCCAAGAGCATTGACGCCGTTATCGTTGCCACAGCCGACCACACCCATGCCATCATTGCGGCGACCGGCATTACGCTGGGCAAGCACGTCTATGTGCAGAAGCCGTTGACACACTCCGTATATGAGTCGCGTCTGCTCACCAAGCTGGCCGCCAAATATGGGGTTGCTACCCAGATGGGTAATCAGGGCTCGTCCGGTAATGGTGTAAACAAGACCTGCGAATGGCTGGCCGCCGGTGTTATCGGCGACGTGACCAAAGTGGAGGCCTTCACGGACCGCCCGATTTGGCCGCAGGGACTGAACACGCCCGAAAATAAAGAGACGGTTCCCCAGACGCTGGATTGGGACCTCTTCTCCGGCCCGGCCGAAGTAGTTCCCTACAATTCCATCTACCACCCGTGGAACTGGCGCGGCTGGTGGCGCTATGGCACCGGTGCGCTGGGCGATATGGCCTGCCACATCCTGCATCCCGTATTCGTGGGCCTCGACCTGGGATACCCCACAAAAGTGCAGGGCAGCTCGTCGCTGCTGCTTAACGACTGCGCCCCCGTGTCGCAGTTCGTAAGCCTGACATTCCCTGCCCGTCAGCCCAAGACCGTTAAGGGGCGCACCATGAAGATGAAACTCCCCGAAGTAGAAGTTACCTGGTCAGACGGTGGCATCAAGCCGCTGATGCCCAAAGGATGGCCGGCCGGGCGCGAACCCAACGACAGCGGCGGTTATGTATGCTTCCACGGCACTAAAGACAAGCTCATCTGTGGCTGCTATGGCGTTAATCCGTGGCTGCTTTCCGACCCCGAGCGCAAAAAAGAGCCGAAAGTGCCGGAATTCCGCCGCAGAATCACTACCAGCCACGAAATGGACTGGGTTGCTGCCTGCAAAGAACCCGTCGAAAGCCGCCGTAAATTAGCCTCTTCTTTCGACGAGGCCGGCCCTTTCAACGAAATGGTCGTCATGGGCGTGTTGGCTGTCCGCCTGCAAAGCCTCAACAAAATCCTCGAATGGGATGGCGAAAACATGCAGTTCACCAATCTCACCGACGACGAGACGATTAAAATCTGCAAAAAGGACGGATTCTCCATCCACAACGGACACCCAACCTTCAAAAAGGACTGGACAGACCCGATTCCCGCCAAACAGCTTGCCGCAGAGCTTATTAAGCATACCTACCGTAAAGGCTGGACATTACCCGAAATGCCCGCTTAAATAAATTATCTTGTAAACATAATTGTTAGAAATTCTAATTTAGGGAGAGCAGACTTGTTCTGCTCTCTTTTTTTAATGATGATAAAAAAAATCTTCGGGTTAGGCATATTGCTGTGTCCGCTCTTTCTGCACGGGGCGCCTGCCCGCATCGTATCGCTGGCGCCGGCACTCACCAAAATCGTTACCCTGCTGGGCGCCGAGGCGCAATTGGTCGGCGTAACGAGCTACTGCACAATCCCCTCGACCTGTACGGCCGAGACGGTGGCCACCACTATCGACGTGAACATGGAAAAAGTTCTGCTGTTGCGCCCCGACTTAGTGCTGACCAGCGACTTGACCTCCCCCGAAAACCGCCGTATGCTGGAGAAGTTGAAGATAAAAACCCTGCATTTCCCCTACGCGCGTTCCTTTGACGATCTGTGTCGGGACGTGGAAAAAATGGGGCAGGCTGTGGGCAGGCCCGACCGGGCGCAGCAAATCACCGATTCGGCCCGCCGCGAGCTGGCCCGCGTCCGCAGCCGCATACCGCAACAGCCCCGCCCACCCCGCATCATGGCCCAAATAGGGACTAATCCGCTGTGGGTGGTCATCCCCAACACCTTCCTTAATGACTTCATAACATTCGCAGGGGGCGTAAATATCGCCGCCGACATGAAAAGCGGTATCATGACCCGCGAGGCCGCCCTCGCCCGTAACCCCGACGTCATCTTCATAATGCTCATGGGCTCCATGAACGACGACGAAAAACAACAGTGGGAAAAATATTCGGCGCTGAACGCCGTAAAAACCAAAAAAATATTCCTGTTAGACCAAGAAAAAACCTGTAGCCCAACCCCGGAAGACTTCGTAGAAACGCTCGAAAAAATGCTCTCACTAATTTATTTTTCTCCAAATCCGTGAACTTTTTTCAAACATCTGCGTTATAATTAGTGAAAGAATAAAAGAATGAGCTTTAATGACAGTGATTAAAAGAATTAGGTTTTGTTTAGATTTTGTTGGTTTTTTAATGAGAGGCCTGCGTAAGCAGGCCTTTTTTTAGTGCCTATCTGCCGTTCACTCTTTGCTTTTCCTGTTTTCCGAGCACCCGGTTAAGTGCTTGATAATAATGAATAATGGTTGATTTTACAGCCAAAACCGGTATTGATTGTGGACAGCAGCAGGTCAGAAACACTGGGGGGTTCTGTGTTCTTTGTGCCATCTGTAGCTATACATTATGGCAGGCACTCTGTAATGTGATGGGACTTATTTCTCATGCCGCACTAGCAGCGGTTTGCGGAATTTTGAGGCTAACTGTTGTTGCTGCTTTTCGCGGAGTTTCGCATCGATGGTGAGAAAGCCGAAAGCGTGGTTATATTCCTGGCCATTGGTAATGACCCACTGCAAGAAATGCTGGGCCGCTGAAGTGGCGTCGTCTTTCATCACGAAAGAGATGTCTTTTACCGGAATCAGGTCAATGGTTTTGCTTTCGAGCAATGCAATAACCCTGTCCAGGTCCGACTGCCTGATGACTTCTTCATATTCCTTTTTCAGGTCTAATGGCAGGATTGTTATTCCGGTTTTGAGGCGGCGCGATTGGGTGTCGAAGATATAGCTGAGGTTATTGAAGCTCACTCCTGAGGGGTCTTTTTGGATAGCATTAATCAGGAAGAGGTCGTCGCCGGCGATTTTTTTGCCGCGCAGGTTGACCTGTTCTTTGCCGAAGTGGGCGGCAAACGGCTGCGACACAGAGCCTTCGTTATTGCCGGAATAGACCGTTACGGCGGGCTGGCCGCTGTCGGGTTCTTCTTCCTCGCCGGATTCCTCGTCAAAGATGTCCCGTTCAAAGTAGAGAGCTTTCAGCTGCTTCATGTTCAGCTTCTTTTTGCCGACGGCTTCAAGCACGGCATTGTCGGCTCCGGCGATGGGCAGTATGGCATACCGTCCGGTCGTGAAGAGCACCTGATTGTCGGGGGCGGAATCGGCGTCGGGGGCGGCAATCTGCAGGATAATGTCGGTTTCGGAAGCAGGAATATCGTTATCGGCCAGCCGGATTTGCACATCCGGATTAACCTTTCCGTATTCTTCAATCCATTTTTCCACAAGCGGGGTCATAGCACGGACACTTTTGACCCTGACGACTTCCCTGACGGAAGGCTGGCCAACAGCAACCACGCTACCCGACAACATGCCGGATGCTAAAAACGCCACAGCCAGCGCCTTCTTGCGCGACAGTCGTTCCACTGAACTGCAAAACAAATTCTTCATGTGAGATTACACTAAAATTCAGTGCAAAATTACAGCTTTTTGTGGTTCCGGTTTATACTGCTTTTATGGTATTTTTAATACGTATTTAAGCGTATTTTATCTGCCCCACCACAACTGACCACTGGCTACAGTTCAAATTCCACATTACACTCTGTTCCATTGCCTTCGGAGGTGCGCAGGTCGATGGTTCCGCCGAAGGAGGCCACGCGGGCGCGGATGTTGCGTATTCCCATTCCTTCGGTGGCGGCGTCAGGGTTGAAGCCGCGGCCATTGTCTTCGACGGTGAGCGAGAGGCGGTCATGTTCATGGACAATCTGCACGATGATTTGCGAGGCGTGGGCGTGTTTGAGGGCGTTGTTGACCATCTCGTGGATGATGCGGTAAATCACCACTTCGAGGTTGCTGTCCAAGCGTTTGTTGTCGCCATAGTAGCTGAACACGGCTACGGGGATGCTCCGGCAGAAGTCTGTCAGCGCTGTTTTCAGGCCATATCGGGAGAGCGAATCGGGCATGAGGTGGTGTGCCACGCGGCGCATCTCGCGGATTGATTCGTCGAGCAGCGTTATTGCCGTGTCGAACTGCTCTTTGACGGACTGCTCAGGTGGGGCATCGCGTTTCATCTCGTCGAGGTTAAGTTTCACGGCCGAGAGCATACCCCCCAGACCGTCGTGCAGGTCGCGGGCGAGACGGGTACGTTCGGCGGTTTCGCCGTCAAGTACTGCCTGTGTTGCCACGAGTTGTTTCTCCTGCTCCAGCTGACGTACTAACAGCTCGGCTTTGCTGCGCTTCTGCTGTGCCCACATCCACGCAAAAAACAGCGTTACCAGTCCCAGGAAGAGGATTATGCCGCCTGCCAGCGCGAACTGCATCCTTCGTCGTTCCCGTTCCCGCATATCGGCGATGAGCATCTCCTTTTTGGCAGTCTCATATTTGACCTCCATCTCCGAGAGCTGCGACTGGAAATTGCTGTTTGAGTAGGCATCAGCGGCTTTCACGAGGCGGTTCAGGTATTCGTTGGCCTTAATCTTCTCGCCCATCATGATATATGCTTTGGCGAGATAGGTGTGGGCTTCCTTATTATTAAACAGGTCGGAGGAATCGGTCTGCATGGCTCGCAGGGCGGCGGCTTCGCTGGCTTTGTAGTGCCCCAATTCCAATTGCAGACGCGAGATATAGCCCAGCGACCATGCAATATAGATAGGGCTGTTCCATTGCTCGGCGATGTCGAGGGCGGTTTGGGCATATTCTAATGCGGTGTCATATTTTTCGAAGCTGATATATGCTTCGACTAACGATTGCAGCGCGAAAATCTTGTCTTCTGCTGAGGCGTCCGGATGTCCGAACACTATGCGGTATGCCTGCTGTGCCGCATCTAAGGCGGCGTCAAATTCCTTACGGTCGTTGTAGATGCCGCTCAGCCCCACCAGCGCGAAGGACATCATCAGCGAATCGTTCATGGCCACACAAATATCCTTTTCCTTTGTATAATATTCCAGGGCGTAATCGTAGTTATGCAGGGTGATATAGACGCTGCCGATGTTGCCGTACATATTTTCCATGATAGAGAGCCACTGATACTGTTCGGCGATGCTCAGGGCGGCCATATAGAGTTGCAGCGCTTCCTGCAGGCGTCCCTGAATCTGATAGACCACGCCGGTTTTCGACTTTATCAGTGCCTCAATTTCGTCGGCACGGGCCTTCTCGAGGGCGTGATGGTTGACGATTTCCAGCGCCTCGTCATAATATATCAGTGTGGAATCATATTGCCCCGCATAGTAGTATGCGTGGCCGAGGGCGTATGATAACCGGGCGGCCTCATACCATGCGCCGGTCTGTTCGGCGACAGCCTTCCCGCGGCGGGCATATTCGAGCGACTTCGCGAAATCGAAATCAAGGTATTCGTTGCTCAGCGCGTCGTAGATGTGCAGCAGTTCCGGCGTCGGCGGATGCTGTTGCAGCGCATTTTCGAGCGAATCAACCCTGTGCGGGCGCGTGATAGTGTCCGTCCGGGACAGCGCCGTGTGGGGCAACAGCATTGCTGCCAGTACAACACTAAGCGCCGTCGCTTTCAGACTGTCTGTTTCCGTATTTGTCCAAAACCATCCAAAGTTTTTCATATTTCGTAAAAAATATTTTCGGACAAAGATAACGTATGTTTTTTTACCCCAATACCCCCAAAAGTATATTTTTCAGGAAAAAACAGCTATATTATTATGAACAGTTGGCCATATTTTTTCGCGGATGAGAATTTATATTGCGAAGGGTAACAGAAAATTAACAGGCAGGAAACAAAAAAGATGTATTTTTGCAGAAAAGTTAAGCATCCATGCAGGAAAAAATATTAATTCTTGACTTTGGTTCGCAATATACGCAACTCATCGGGCGGCGGATACGCGAGCTGAACATCTATTGTGAGATATATCCGTATAACCGGTGTCCGGCGCTTGACGCCTCCGTGCGGGGCGTAATTCTGAGCGGTAGCCCGTATTCCGTGCGCGATGCCAGCGCTCCTGCCCCCGACCTGGGCGGCATCAAAGGCAAAATGCCGCTGCTGGGGGTATGCTATGGCGCACAATATCTGGCGCATTTCTTCGGCGGCGAGGTGAAACCCTCCGGCTCCCGCGAATACGGACGCGCCAACCTCGGCTTTATTGCCCCCGACAGTGCGCTGTTTCGCGGCATCGCCGCCGGAACGCAGGTATGGATGTCGCACGGCGACACCATAGTGCGGATTCCCGACGACTGTCAGGTTATTGCCTCCACCGCTGACGTGGAATATGCCGCCTACAAAGTCAACGACGAACCGACATGGGGCATCCAGTTCCACCCCGAAGTATGGCACACGACCGACGGCATGACCCTGCTGAAGAACTTCGCTGTGGACATCTGCGGATGTCGTCAGGACTGGACGCCTGCCTCGTTTATTGAGACCACTGTTGCCCGCCTGCGGCAGCAGCTCGGCGCCGACAAGGTAGTTCTCGGACTGTCGGGCGGCGTGGATTCGTCAGTGGCAGGGGTGCTGCTCCACAGAGCAATCGGCCGGAACCTCACCTGCATATTCGTGGACAACGGGCTGCTCCGCAAAGACGAGTTCCAAACGGTCCTCGATTCATACAAAGACATGGGGCTGAACGTGAAAGGTATTGACGCCCGCGAGAAGTTCTGGGCTGACCTCAAAGGCGTTACCGAGCCCGAAAAGAAGCGCAAAATTATCGGCCGCGACTTCATCGAAGTGTTCGATGCCGAAGCTCATAAAATACAGAACGTCAAATGGCTGGCGCAGGGCACCATCTATCCTGACGTGATAGAGTCGGTGTCGGTGAACGGCCCGTCGGCCACCATCAAGTCGCACCACAACGTTGGCGGACTGCCCGACGAGATGCAGTTAAAAGTTGTGGAGCCACTCAACCTGCTGTTTAAGGACGAGGTACGGCGCGTAGGCAAGGCGCTGGGCGTGAAAGACGAGCTGCTCAAGCGGCATCCGTTTCCCGGTCCCGGACTGGGCATCCGCATCCTCAGCGACGTTACCCCCGACAAAGTGCGCATCCTGCAGGAAGCCGATGCCATATTCATCAATGGCCTCAAGGAATGGGGGCTGTATGACGACGTGTGGCAGGCCGGCGTGATGCTGCTGCCTGTACAGTCAGTCGGCGTGATGGGCGACGAGCGCACCTATGAGAACGTGGTCGCCCTGCGCGCGGTGATGTCAACCGACGGCATGACCGCCGACTGGGTACACCTGCCATACGACTTCCTCGCTCGCATGTCTAATGAAATCATCAATAAAGTGCGCGGCATTAACCGTGTTGTTTATGACATAAGTTCAAAACCTCCAGCCACTATCGAATGGGAATAATCTTCTTGCCTGTCGCCTGATGAAAAGCCGAATCATAATTTTGCTCGTTGCACTGTCGGTTGCATTGCCGACGTCCATGTCGGGGCAGCGTCTCGGCAAGCGCCGCGCTGACGCCCGCAAAGTGGAAATTAACGCCATGAAATATGCCCGTCTGCTTCAGCTGTTGCAAAATAATTACGTTGATACTACTGACGTCGAGCGGCTCACAGAGAGCGCTATCGTGTCGCTGCTGAGCGGTCTTGACCCCCATTCCGTGTATATCTCTCGCGATGATGTGGCCGCCATGGACGAGCCGATGAACGGGCGCTTTGACGGCATCGGCATTACTACGGTAATCCTGCATGATACCCTCACAGTGGCGGAGACCGTGCCGGACTGTCCCGCCCGGAAAGCCGGAATATTGCCCGGCGACAGGATTACGGAAGTCGAAGGGGCGCCTGTTACCGGCAAAAACCTGACCCCTGACGAATTAGTGCAGAAATTGCGGGGGCCTAAAGGCAGCAAGGTGAAAATAACGATTTGCCGACGCACCCTGCCCCAGCCGCTCGAAATCACGGTGGTGCGCGACAGAATACCGCTGCTCAGCATCGACGCCGCCTGCATGCTAACCCCTCAAACCGGCTATATCCGTCTTAACAAGTTCTCGGAAACCACTTTGCAGGAATTTAAAGACGCCCTGCGCACCCTCAAAGAGACCGGAACTATGCAGAACCTCACCCTCGACTTGCGCAGTAATGGCGGCGGACTGCTGGGGGCCGCAATCGGTGTGGCCGACCACTTCCTCGGCGCAGGCCAGTTAGTTACTTTTCTTGACGGGACACATCAGAACCGCACCGACTTCACGGCAACGGCCGTCGGGCTGTTTGAAACCGGCCGCCTGACAGTACTGCTCGACGAGGAATCCGCTTCGGCCAGCGAAGTAGTGGCCGGCGCCATACAGGACTGGGACAGAGGCGTACTCATTGGACGCCGTTCTTTCGGAAAAGGCCTCGTCCAGCAGCCATTCTCTCTGCCCGATGGCGCCGCAGTCCGCCTGACAGTAGCCCATTACTTTACACCCAGCGGGCGCTGCATCCAACGCCCCTATACGCACGGACTTCAACAATATTATGACGACATAGAACGCCGCTATACGCACGGAGAACTCTTTAATAGCGACAGTATCATTCCTGATAATGAACAAAAGTTTGAAACGCTGAAAAACAAACGCTCCGTCTATGGCGGCGGCGGAATAATGCCCGATATTTTCGTGCCGCTCGATTCGACCGTCAACTATGACATCTTCGGGGCTATTGCGCGACAAAATCTCATCTCCGAAGCCGCCCTCGAATACGAAGCCCGACATCGCGAGGACATCCTCCGGCAATATGCCACTTTCGAGGCGTTCTGCGACAGCTTTGAGATTCCGGCCCACATCCCCGCCGACCTGCTGCGGCAAGCCAGCGCACTGCAACCACCTGACCTGCCCGGCCTGCCCGATTCCATGAACACCGCAACCGCCCAACTGCTGCGCGACGAGATGAAAGCCCTCATCGCCGGCAATCTCTATTCGCCTGCCGCCTTCTTCCTGTTCCTGAACCGCACTGACCCCGCTGTTATCCGCGCAGTCAGCATCGCCGAAAATCCCGCCGAATACGACAGCATCCTGCAGGGAGCCCGTCTTGAACCCTGATTTTGACCCTGATTAATCCGATTTTTGGATTACCATGTGGGGCATGATGTTTTTTACCAACATTATGTCCATAACAGGACATTTAGATGGGGGTATTTTGCGTATGATTATTAAAAAATTAACCGATTTTTACGAAAGAATGATATATTCGTCGGTGTATTCGGGTTGCCTGTATGCCCGACCATGCTACTAAGGACCCCTGCTGCCCTTCTCCGTGGTATGGATGTTGTGCAGTATGTACCCTATCCGTTATTGCAGGCTTGATTCGCAATGTTCGGTTGTATGAACCATGATTCATGCACCGTGCACCGTTTGAACGTGCACCTTCAATCCTTCAATCCTTCAATCCATCAATCTATTGATTCCAATGCACAGCCGACAGCGATGATGCACAGCAGTATCCCCGCACACATTGTCAGTAACAGCGCCTCATTTTTTATCAACAGGTTCCCGTTTGAGCTGTCTCTTCACGATGAAATAGACCAACAAAAAACCGCCCCCAATAGTGGTCGGGAAAAGCCATATACTGTCGGTCAAATCTTCACGGTACCAGTCAACAAATACCGAGCCAACGCCCATCGCAATAAAGGTAATTCCGGCGGCAAGATACCGGTCTAACCGCGGCTTGCTGACAAAAATATTGGGAATATCGGAGGGATTTTGCCCCTTCTCTATGGCCTTGGCATACAGCTCCGCCTGCAACCGGTAACGGGTCTCGTTTAAACTGCGCCGGTACCATACAATAATTGCCGCCAGCACAAGCATATACACGGCAACAAATATCAGCGTCCCCCACACAAGTGAAACATTATCAAATGCACATATTAAAAACATATCTCAAAACAATTATGGAGCTTCCTAAACTTCCGCACAGAAACACGGAACTCCGCAAAGCCCCCCGATAACACACTACAAAAATACTTAAACCCAAATTAAGCGTTAGAAAAATTTTGAAGTTTTAACTCATTGAGTTATAGTGCCTTAACTGATTTTTTTCTAATGCGTAGCGTTAGAAAAAAATCAGGTTTATTTGCTGTATATCAATGATTTGAAAATGTCTAATGCGGAATCTGGGTTAAAAATCATACATTAAGATACTTCGCTTTAAAATTTTCACCGCATAAAACAGAAACAGGGCTGCTACCGCCAAATCGACTGTCCGCACGGCGATTATCAGGTTGTGCCGCCACAAGAGCAGGACGCACAGAACGACAAAGATTCCGCCTGTAAGCTCCACGCCAAATTCCATTGAAGCTCCCCACCCGTCAACAGATGTGAATTTACCTTGGTGGACAGATGAAGAACCAATGTGCAATAGTCCCAATCCGACGAGCGATTTGCCATCTTCGCAATAATGTCCCAGATACAAAGAGGATGCTACCTCTCGAATCTTGGGGAATCCTAATTCAGACAGTTCTGCGCTTATCGGGGCAAACGACAGCAATCGCACTCCGGCACGTACCGACCTTGTTGATGTCTGTCTCCTGTAGCCGCAGTTACGCTGCTGACCGCAAGAATGGCAATCGTAACGACGCCTGTGGTAAAAAACTTGAAAAAACTTTTCGTCATAAAAATGGTCTTGAAAAAATTAATACTAATCATATAAAACTATTCACTATCAACCGACAAAATTCAAAATTTCAGACAATAATCGTGTAACACGCAGATAATCAGCGCTCATTATTTCAATTTCAAAAACCTACCCCCCTAAAACAGCCTCATTTGTATTA
>JAISSS010000112.1 GCA_031272965.1 Bacteroidales bacterium
CGGGCGATAACCTTCGTGTCCATTCGTTCCCTGAGCTTGCATTTCTCGGCTATCTGAACTTAGACCTGCAACCTCACTGGCCAAAAACGGCAGGGCGCATCTGGGCGCAGGTTGTACCGTTACCCGAAGGCTACCCGTATCGCTATATCCTTCTTACAATGGACCGCCCCAATTTTCCGGGCATCACGAAACCTACGTGGAGCTACGGCGCGCTCTATTTCTATGGCGCGAACTGATTGCCGAACATTTTCCGAACACCGTAAAAAGCCTGATGACAAGGCGTTTATAGCCGTCTAATCCTTTATAAAGATAACCTGAAGGGCTGACTTCTATCTTAGAAATCAGCCCTGTTTTTTCCGCGCAAATAAAGGGCTATCGTCCGCAATAATTTATAATGTAATGAAGACAGTCCATTCTAAAAAGTTGAGATTGAGAGGCTAACCCGCAATGCAATATCATATCAATCCTGATTCGGTCAGGTAAAAAAAAGCCTCACAGTGTGAGGCTCTCTCATTTAAATTTAAAATAGAATTTTATATATAATACAAATTTCCTCTTATTGGTCTGCTTTTTCGTTATACTCGGCGTTGGGCTGGAAAATCCAGACGTCGTCGTAGTCGGTGGAGCTGGAGCGGCCGGTGGCGACATAAGGGATTCCGTTCAGTACGAAAGCCACAGCGCCCGCACGGGAATAGCCCTCAAAGGCGGTCTTTTCAATCCACAGGTCGGTAGATACGGTGTATTCCCAGACGTCAGCCTTGGAGGTTCCTGTAGCCAAATAGCCTTTACCGTCAACAGCGAAAGCTACAGCATTGTTTCGCACGATGTAGTTCCCTGTTGTTCCGCCGCCGGAATAGTCATCGTCATACGACTCGTCGGTGGCGTCGGAAATTTTCCGAAGTTCGTGCCATTCGGTGCCGTCGAAGTACGCGAAGTTATTGTCGCCCATCGTGGAGGTGCTGGAGTTGCTGCGTCCGCCGACAACGTAAGCTTTGTTGTCGATGATGAACACGGAAGCGTCACGCACTTTCACGGGATATGTGGAGGCCTGCAGCGCTGACCATCCGGTGCTTTCGTCGTAGCGCCAGATGTCGTTCAGATACTTGTCTTCGGTGCCGGAGGCGATGTCGGTGCCGTATCCGGTGCCCACGAAGCCCGTTTGTTTGCCGTTAACGGTGAGGGTGAAAGCTACGGCGCCGATACGGATTCCGCCGGGGAAGTCGTCAATCTGCTCCCACTGGCCGGTCTGGGTGTCATACGACCAGAAGTCGCTGAGCTTTTGGTTGCCATCGAACCCTGTTCCGATGTAGATTTTTTTGCCTATCACGAAAGATACGGCTTCGCTGCGGGCAGCTAACGGAGCATCGGCGTCTTTAACGACATTAATCCATGTCCTGCCGTCGAATGACCAGAGGTCACGCAGGCGGCGACCGTTCTTGTCACCATCAGCCTGGCTCCAGCCAAACCCTACATATACCTTGTCGTCAACGGTGGCAACGATGGCTTCTGAACGCTTGATTCCGCCAAAATCGCCCACTTTTATCCAGTTACCTACCAAGTCCTCGTCATCATTATTGCACGATAACAAGGCAACCGCCATGGCAACCATTAAGAACTTCGCGGCAAATGCCGACTTATTTAAACCTAATTTTTTCAATCCAATCATGGCATTTCTATTTCTTAATCAAAATCGGGTGCAAACATAGAACTATTCTGTGAAACATTCAAAATATAATAGACAAACGTATTATTATTTCCATAAACAGCTATTATTTATCGATATATTCGTTAAATCCATTAATTTTATAGATAATACAGACAATTAACAAATTCATCTATATATTTCCACGATTTATCTATATTAGTATTTGTGGAAAAATAAAAAGAATACTTTTGCGTGTTTTTTCATAAGAACATGAACCGAATTAGACTGTTTATATTTTTGGGCGCTGTAGCGACGCTCTGCGCCTGTCAGGATTCCGTCTTCACAATCGGGAAGGATTTGACCAACGCGCAATCCACGCTGATAATGACGGATTCGTTCTCCGTCAAGATGGCGAGCGTCCTGATAGATTCGCTTGAGACGTCACGGAAGCTCACCGACAACCGGCTGTTAGTCGGCAGTTATGAGACGCCCGGCGTCGGGATGTTGAACGTATATAGTTACTTCAATATCAGCGCCAACTCTAAGATGCGCGACTTGTTTCTGGACGACGATTACATCCGGGATTCCATCACGTTGCGGATGTCGTATTCCGACTTCTATATCGGCGACACTACTTCCGTGATGCAGCTCGATGTATATCAGCTTACCAAAGAGCTGGAGCTGAACGAACATTCCGAGCTGGGTAATTACCTTTATAATACAAGTTCATTTCCCCACGAGGCGAGCCCGCTTGCCAGCTACCGTTTCACGCCGTGCGTCAATCGGGACGACAGTATCGAGTTCCGCCTCGACAACAGGGTGATTGACCAGCTTATGCAGTTCGAGAACGATTATTTTCAGCTCACCGCCACCGAGCGCGCCAACACGTTCTCCGCCTATATGAAAGGATTTGTGCTGAAATGCAGCTCCGGCGATGCTGTGGTCAGCTTCAAAAATGACACGGCCGGGGTAAAGATGGTTTTATACACACATAAAGTTGAGTTAACAAAAGACGTCTATACCTACCGGCTGTATCCTGACAGCGAAACGAGCTATATTCAGGCCGACGCCACCCGCACCGGCGGCTTTGAACTTCTGGAAAAGCAGATAGAAGACATCCCGTCATACAGCACCGATAACAGAACGCTGATACAGGGGCTTTCAGGCGTGGTTACACACCTGACTTTCCCCAATCTCAGCGAATTGCTGCTGTTTGACGACCGCGTTTTAGTAAAAGGGCTACTTATGCTGGCGCCATCCGATGACAACGACAACCGCTTCCTGCCGAAAGAGCTGAACCTGTTTTTGACCAACCGCTACAATGCGCTGGGCAGTGCACTCACGGCAAGCACATCGCAGGGAACAGTAGCAGTGGCGTTGACGCTCAACGAAGACGACCCCGATAACCGCTACTACGAGGCGGACATTACCGACTACCTTATATCGGTACTGCAAACTAACATCACAGACAGCTACGGACTGATAGTCAGCATCCCGGACGCCGACCTGCGGAGCACCGCTAAAACGCTGATTCTCAACGATGACAGCTTTAAAATGAGTAAAAGACCGCGCTTAAAACTCTATTTCCTGAAGTATGAATAGACTCCTGAACACCACTATAGCCGCCACTATACTGCTTTGGGGCGCCTGCGGAACCACCCGCGCCCAGCACAACACCAATAACCCGTATTCCATGTTCGGAATCGGCGAATTACGCCCGCAAACCAACGCCGTCAACGCGGGAATGGGTAATTCCGGCTTCGCATTGCCGTCAGGAAGTACGCTTAACCTGCTTAATCCGGCCTCGTTTGCAGGCATCGACACGCTGAACGTGCTGTTCGACATCGGCGTTGACGGAAAATATGCCGACTTCCATTCAACTGGCCAGCGAAATCAGGCCTTTACGGGCAACTTCAGCTACCTCGCGCTGGGATTCCGCGTTACCAAATGGATGGCCGCAGGTCTGGGCGTCAACCCGTTCAGCCATACCGGCTATGAAATCAACTCCTCATCCAGCGTCGAAGGCGTATATGGCAGCTACCCGCTCGATATCGTCGGCTCCGGAAACATCAGCCGCGCATATATCAATCTGGCCGTCTCGCCGGTTAAGAATCTGGCGCTGGGATTCAAACCATCGTTCCTTTTCGGGGCAATGGAACAATCACAGACACACCGCCTTAACCAGTTCACCGGCAACGACGACTTCCTCACCGCCGGAGACATAGTGAACACCACCAAAGACTATTTCTACAACTTCTTCTTCGAGTTCGGATTTCAATATACCCTGAAACTGAAACCGGGAACATTCTCGGCCGGAGCAATTTACATCCCGTCAATGGCTCTTGTTACCGACCGTACCAATACGGCTTACGAGACCTCGTGGGGGACGGTTGAAAACAAGTATAAAAAAGATTTTATAATTCCCGAAGAAATTGGGGCTGGCTTAGCTTTTCGCAACCAGCGCTGGCGGGCAGCATTAGACGGCGGACTACAGAAGTGGTCGGATTTCAACTACTACAAACTTGCCGGAATACGGCTGCAAAATAACCCCTATATCCGTTCCGGTGTGGAATTTACGCCCACATTTGACGCCTACGCGCCACTGTACCGGCGCATGTCCTACCGACTGGGTATGCAGTACGAAAAATCGTATCTGCTGCTGCACAACACCGACCAGTATGAATACTGCCTGTCGCTGGGCGTGGGACTGCCTCTGCGCTATCTTGCCGACAACTTCCGCATGCGCTCGTTCCAGGCATCGCCGCGGTTAGATATTGCCCTCGAATTCGGCCGCAACGGCGCCACCGTTAACCGGCTGATACAGGAAGACTTCATCCGCCTGCGGCTGGGATTCGCCATGCGCGACTTCTGGTTCCTGCACAGGGTTTATGATTAATGCCAAAAATCCCCATAAATGGGGATTGACACGTATTCCGACATGCGCTATTTTTGTGCCGGATATTTAAGGGCAAATTTGCATGGCGAACAGTAATGAACAGAACAGAGCCAAACGGCTTACCGACCTGCCTACCGGCGGATATGCGGTGATTTCCCGCGTCGGCGGACAGGGGGCTTTCCGGACGCGAATCTCTGAGATGGGCTTCGTAAAGGGACGACGTGTCCGTGTGGTGAAGAACGCCCCACTGCACGACCCCATAGAATACGAAATCATGGGCTACAAGGTGTCATTGCGCCGCCGCGAGGCCGACCTCATCGAAGTGATGCCCCCGGATGCGCCCGGAGATGCCTTGTTCGGACGGTTCGGTGGCGTCATCGACGAACAAACCCTGAAAACGTCACAAAAAGAAAAAGACCACACCATCCGAATAGCATTAGTGGGAAACCCTAACTGCGGCAAAACAACCCTCTACAATTTCGCCTCCGGCTCACGCGAACATACCGGCAACTACGCCGGAGTTACCATCGACGCCAAAGAAGCCCGCTTCCGGCAGAACGGATACACCTTCGTGGTCGCCGACCTGCCCGGAACGTATTCCATCACAGAATATTCCCCCGAAGAGCTGTACGTGCGCAACTACATCTTCCTCAACCGCCCCGATGTGGTGGTCAACGTGGTGGACGCCTCAAACCTCGAAAGAAACCTCTATCTCACCACCCAGCTGATTGACATGAACATCAAGGTGGTCATCGCCCTGAACATGTATGACGAGCTGGAACGCATGAACGCCCGCTTCGATTATGAACATCTGGGCAGTATGCTCGGAATACCCATCATCCCCACCGTTGCCGCCAAAGGCCGCGGCCTGCATGAGCTGTTCGCCCGCATCATCGAAGTGTATGAGGACCGCGACCCGGTGGTGCGGCATATCCACATCAACTATGGCCCCGAAATAGAACCGGCAATACGCGCCATACAAAAAGAAATCCGCCGCGACGACGAGCGCGACCGCCGCTACTCTACCCGATTCCTGGCCATAAAGCTGCTCGAAAAGGACAGCAACATGCGCCACCTGCTGCAAACAAGCCCCCATGCCGAAAACATCCGCCAAACCGCCGACCGCGAAATCCGCCGCCTCGAACAGACCGGAGAAGACTCGGAAATGCAGATTGCCGACGCCAAATACGCCTTCATCGCAGGCGCCCTGAAAGAAACATTCCACCTGTCCGCACAGCCCACCACCGACCGCAGCCTCGACATCGACCGCGTGATGACCCACAAAATCTGGGGATACCCCATCTTTATCCTGTTTATGTGGCTCACTTTTCAGGTAACATTCACCGTCGGCAGCTACCCCGTACAATGGTTAGAGGGGCTTGTCGGATGGACAGGAACACAGGTCGGCACCATGCTGCCCGACGGCCCGCTAAGGGAACTGCTCGTGGACGGCATCATCGGCGGCGTGGGAAGTGTAATAGTATTCCTGCCAAACATCCTGCTGCTGTTCTTCTTCATCTCACTGATGGAAGATTCCGGCTACATGGCCCGCGCCGTATTCATCATGGACAGGCTGATGCATAAAATGGGGCTGCACGGCAAGTCGTTTATCCCGCTTATCATGGGATTCGGCTGCAACGTCCCCGCAATTATGGCCACCCGTACCCTCGACAACAAAAACGACAGACGCCTTACAATGCTCATCATCCCCCTGATGTCGTGTAACGCCCGCCTGCCCGTATATATCCTGCTGATTTCGGCCTTCTTTTCCGCATACCAGTCCCTCGTGCTGTTCTCAATTTACTTTACAGGAATCGTATTGGCGGTGGCGCTCGGACTGCTGTTCCGCAAGACACTGTTTGGCAAAAAAGAGGCGCCATTTGTCATGGAACTGCCCCCATACCGGTTCCCGACCCCGCGTAACATACTGCTCCACGCATGGCAAAAAGGCCGACAATATCTGCGAAAAATGGGAACAGTAATCCTGCTGGCTTCCATCCTGATTTGGGCGCTGGGATATTTCCCGCAAAAGGTGAACTTCTCCCGCAACTACCCCGCCCTGATAGCCCAAACCGAAACGGACACGCTGCTGACCGACGCCATGCGCACCCAACAGCTCGACCGCCTGACCGACGCCATGCAGGAAGAACGCATGGAACAGTCATACATCGGACGCATGGGCAAGTTCATCGAACCGGCAATACGCCCGTTAGGATGGGACTGGAAAATAGGCGTGAGCATCCTCACCGGTATGGCCGCCAAAGAAATCGTGGTTACTTCGATGGGCGTACTCTATCAGGCAGGGGCCAATGCCGACGAACATTCCGCCTCACTAAAAGAAAAGTTAAGAGAACAAAAGTTCACTTCCGGCACACACATCGGCCAACCCGTCTTCTCCCCGCTGAAAGCATACTGCCTGATGATATTCGTGCTGGTATATTTCCCCTGCGTGGCCGCTATCGCCGCACTCCGCAAGGAATCGAACCGCAAATGGGCGCTGTTTACTGTCGCCTATACCACCGGCTTAGCCTGGTTACTGGCTTTCGCAATCTATCAAACCGGCCTGCTGCTGGGAGGGGGATAACGCAGAAACGAACCCCGCCCTGTTACTTGCAAGTCGCACCCAAAAAAAAGCCGGATTCAACAATCCGGCTTTAATGAAAACAAGAATTTTTGGCTTTATATGCTCTATTTTATGAACGAGTCCGTTTTTTAGAAGGTGATGGCCTCCACCGTAGCTCTCCCTGCCACTGCAGGTCTGAGATGCAGCTCACAGTACACACTGTCGCGGCTTTCGCTGCAAAGCTCTGCTGTTACACAGTCAGAGTTCCATTCCTTATAACAGGGAATGTCCAAAACCCTGTATGAATATTTTCTGTTCAGTTCCATAATTACTACTTTCTTTGTGTTTTACGCTGCAAAGATGCACATCCCGCTACGCAGTCTTTTTGCGTAGTAGTATTAAATAAACTTAATAAAACATAAATAGTGTTCCAATAAACAGCGATAATAATCTGTAGCTGGCGGCCTCGCCGACCGATTTGCAGGCAGCAATAATTAATTATAAAATTATGACAGTCAGCGACAGAAAAAATCGAAAGGTACCGGAATAATTGTTACTTTTGCAGTTGCTTTCCGATATGGCAAGATAATTTGCATTGACGGGGAGATTTTTCAAGTGATAGTTTTATTTATATTATGAGCAAAAGATTTTTTTTGACTGCCATTTTTTTGCTGTCTGTTAATGTGTTCCTCTGCAATGCACAAGGGGCATGGGACAGGCATTTCTACATGATGAACAGCGGCGACAGCCGCCAACTGCCCCTCAAAGAGGGGGTTACGTATTCGTCCGCCAACGAGACAATTGTTGCCGTCAGTGGTAACACTGCCACCGCCAAGAGCAACGGCGACTGCATCATATACGCTACTGAAGCCGACGCCAAGAAAGAGTTCGCCCTTATCACGGTCGGCTGGCAACTTCAAAACCCCGTGCTGCCGTACTCGTGGAAAATGTATGTGCCTGACGACGAGGCGCACAACTTCGGCGGCAAGATATACATCTATGGCTCGCTCGACTACAGCAGGGTGTTCTGCTCGCCATATTATATCTCACTGATGACCCCCGACATGAAGCGGTGGGAAAGCCACGGACAGAGTTTCTCCTCATTCGACAAAGACGTGGAGCAGCCGTTCCCCGGACGCATTCTTTGGGATTCTGACGGGCATTACTACGACGGCAAGTACTATCTTTACGGTTTCTTCGAGTGGAAGCAAGGCTCGGAGAACTGGACTTTCGTTCTCGACAGCGACAATCCTATGGGGCCGTTCCGCAACTTCCGCTGGGTAACAGGCGACAAGTCGGGTAAACCGGTTGACGGCATCTCCACAGAAGTATTCACCGACAACGACGGCCAACGCTACACCACCTAC
>JAISSS010000113.1 GCA_031272965.1 Bacteroidales bacterium
AATCTTCAAGTGCGCCACCCGCGTCCCCGTCGGCGAGAGCGTCTTCCTGCCCATAGACGAAGACCTCGGCTCGGACTACTACCTCGTCCTCGCCGGCAATGCGGCAAAGAGGCTGAAAGCGGGAAAAAGGGGAAAGATAAAGTAACAAAAAAGATTCTAAAATGCTGATTAGTTGTGGTATTCGCCTTCCTATAGACGCGAAAAAAGGGACGCGAACATCCGCGTCCCTGTATAAAAAGCCTGTAATTATAACTTATGTTTATTTCAATGTGCCCGTATAGGCCACACCTTCGGTAATGGCTGATGATGGTTGACCGCTGGGCAACTTGACATGCCCGCTGGCATTGTTGCTGAAAGTAACAGCCGTGCAGGTAATGGAGGAACTGGGGTCCATCACGATGCCCCAGTAACGGGAGTTTTTGACAGATGAATTACTCAATGCCAATGAGAGATTGTTGTCTATCCAAATCGTGCCGTATGATGAACTGTTGCCACCGCAGTCAAAATCAACATAATCGAATGTGTTCCCCAAAGTGTAGAGTTCGATGTTATCCCAATAGTAACTTGTACCGGTGGGACGGGTAAATTTGACATGATTTGCGGACGTTCCGGTGATATTCAGACGACCGTTAGGAGAGGTGATATTAATGCCGATATTGTTGCCCATCCAGAAAGTCGCTCCTGCGCCTATGCTTAATTGCGCATTGACAGAGAAACCGGCAGAAACGTAGTAAGGCACATTTATTTGCTTGATACTCAGACTTGCCGCCACAGCGCCGCTGCCAATCTCCACATAATCGTTGGTATTACCCGTAAAGTCGGAGGTCATGTCAAATGCCGCCGCAGTGGATATTGAGTAAAACAGTACCGGTGCCTTGTCGCAATTCTTTATGGTGTTGGTGGAGAATGACGGTATTTCGGTACCTGGGTCGCAATACAGGCCATAAGCTTTACCGCCATCAATGAGGCAATTGTTCATGCTCAATTTGGTATTGTTGTCCGTCCAGATTACCCCGTAAGATGTGCTGTAGCCGCCGTTGACAAAATCGGTATATTCGATAATATTGTCCGTGTAACCGTATATTTCCACTCTTTCCCATGAGCCTTTGGTGGCGCCGCCGATGAGGCGTATGCGGTCGGAGGCGGTTCCCTGCATTTTGAGACAGGAATTGTTGCTTATCGTCAACCCTCCGCCGGTCTGCGTAAACTTAATGGTTACGCCCGGCGCTACGGTCAACGTTGCGTTGTCCTGAACACTAACCCTGGAGCCGCCGGAGAAAACATAGTCGGTCTCCATTCCGGTGTTTTTGACAGTCAGATTTGATTTCACAGCACCCGTGCCAATTTCGATGGCATTACCGTTAGTACCGGTGTTGGCTGTATAGACGTTGGTGTTGTCGAAGGCGGTTGTCGCGGCTGTGGTGTAGATGTCGTATAAATAGACGGGCGATTTGTCGCAGTTTTTGATGGTGTTATACTGGAACACAGGGAATACTGCGCCGGGGTCGGCCTGAACTCCGTATGCTTTTCCACCGTCAATAAGGCAGTGGCTCATAGACAGTTGTGTGTTGTTGTCTATCCAAACGGCACCATAGGAGGTACTGCTGCCTGCGTTCTGAAACTCAACGTAAACAAGTTCGTTGGCTGTATTGGAATAAATTTCCATACCTCGCCACGAGCCTTTGGTGGTGCCACCAATCAGCAGAATGGGAGCGGCAGATGTGCCGATGGCTTTAATGGTCGAACCATTTCCGATATTCAGGCCGCCACCGGATTGCGTAAACTGGATGACCACTCCCGGTTCAATGGTGAGCGTAGCATTCGTGTTAACGGTCAACAATCCACCGCCGGTATAGACGTAGTCGATGCCCGGCCCCAGGTCTTTGAGCGTGGTGTTGACGTTAATCGGCGATTTGAGTGCGGTTTTCGTGCCGCCCTCGCCCGGGTCGGTGGGGTCAGCCCCCTGATTAGGATTGGGATTGGGATTAGGATTAGTGTTCCCGCTGCTTTCCACCATAACGGTAACTACGTAGGCGGTCGTGCTGGCGTCAGCCGCCGTAACGGTATAGACCACAGGGGCGCTGAAGTCCTGCTGCACACCGGAAGCGGGACTTACCGACGCCCCCTCTGACACGACAATGACCGGCGCAAGCGCCGTTACCGTCGTCCCGACAGGCACACTGACCGCTATGGTCTGAGTGTTGTGGTTTATCACGCCTATCGCCGGCGGATTCAGGAAAACAAAGGAGGTTATCAGCTTGTCGCTGCCGTCCTGCTTCTCTTCACCGGGAAAACATCCGGTGAGAACCGTTGTCGAAACTGCGAGGCCGGTCGCTATCGCAACCACTGTCCTCAAAAAGGAATTAACTCTATTCATGATACAAAGAATTTAAAGTAATTAAACAAATAAAAATTATTTTGGGTGTTTTGTATATTTTTGACATGATTATTGAGGGCACCGTCTGCTGGCCTGACCCGCAATCCCCTGATTATTGTCTTGAGCCACGATTTCAATAAGATTTTTGACATAATCCTGCCAGTCTCGTGAATCCCGGCAGAATCCCGATTCAGACAGCCAATTATTCGATTTAACAGTTGAACGGTTAAACCGCCGCCGCTGTGTGTGTGTGTGTGTGTGTGTGTGTGTGTGTGTGTGTGTGTGTGTGTGTGTTAAGATAATTTTCAAGACGGCCAAAATAAATCGTACTTGGCATTAAAAATTTAACCCAAGCTCTGATTTGTGGCGTCAATGTTATCGAAAAGTTATATTTCATTTCAACAATATCCGATTCCGGATTTTCCCACAAGTCCGCCATTCGGGCGGGGACTTTGTCAGTCAGCCCGTAACCGTCATGGGTACCGCGAATCGCCATCCGCTCTACAGTTCCGGTTGGACAGATGGCGACGGTCTTGCCCGCAATCACGGTAAAATCCGATATGTTACAAACATTATACATCTTTTCTATCTTTTGACAGTGCAAAGATACGGCGGTATTTTTGGCCGCAATACCCCCAAAAGTATATATTTTTCGGGAAAATAAAAAAACGTTGCTGCAACGCATTGATTTGGGAATTGACGGATAACATTGACATACGGACAGAGTCTCCCGTAATTGTTCCAAAATACGATTATGCGGATTTTCTTGACGGGATACAGCGCACACAACTGACCTGCGCATTTGAGGCTAAAAAAGGGCACACACAGGTGCGCCCCCTACAAATTCCTTCAATCCTTCAATCTATTGCAGATACGAAATCAGGACGCCGGCAGCGACCGCCGAGCCGATAACGCCGGAGATGTTGCTGGCCATACAGTATTGCAGGATATGGTTTTTGACGTCATATTTTATGGCTATTTCGTTGGCCACACGCGAAGCCATCGGCACCGCGCTGAGGCCTGTAGCGCCCACTAAGGGGTTAATTTTCTTCCTTGCAAACAGGTTGAATATCTTCACTGCCACAATACCGCCTGCAATCGACACGGCAAAGGCAAGAAACCCGCCAACCACTATCATGATGGTCTGCCAGTTGAGGAACACTTTCGAGGTCATCGTGGCGCCCACCGACAGCCCAAGGAATATGGTTGCAGTGTTCATGATGGCGTTGGTGGCCACATCCGACAGCCGGGCCACCGACGAGCCTACTTCCTTGATGAGGTTGCCAAACAGCAGCATCCCCAGCAGCGGCACCGCATCCGGCACAAACAGCGAGATGATAATGCCCATTACGATGGGGAACGCAATTTTTGCTGCACGTATGTTCTTTATCGTGTGCTTCGGCGGATAGAGCCGGTCCATCTCTTTCATGTTAATGAGCAGCTCCTTGCGGGTGCATATACGCGCCACCAACGGGATAATCACCGGCACCAGCGCCATATAGGAATAGGCCGCAATAGCGATGGGGCCGAGCAGATGCGGCGCCAGCTTAATGGTGGTGTAGATTGCCGTGGGGCCGTCGGCGCCGCCAATGATGCCCAGCGAGGCCGCCTCTTTCGGAGTGAACCCCATAAATATGGCCGCCAGAAGCACCGAAAAGATGCCCAACTGCGCCGCCGCGCCAAACATGGCTAACCGCAGGTTACGCAACATCGGCCCGAAGTCGGTCAGCGCCCCTACACCCATGAATATTATCGGCGGCAAAAAGCCCGTCTTTATCAGCGAATAGTAAATAAAGTTCATTATGCCGTGGTCATGCGCAATCTCAAAGAGATTCTTGAAATGATGGCCGTCGGCGTCGAGCTGTACCATATCGGCGGGAACTACGCCCATGCCTCCCTTGGGAAGGTTGGCTAAGATAACGCCGAATGCAATTGGAATAAGCAACAATGGTTCATATTGTTTCTTGATGCCCAGATAAAGCAGCAGGCATCCTATTGCCAGCATCAGCAGAGCGCCGGGGTCTTCAGCGAGCGCCGAAAAGGCGGTCATGTTATAGAGTTTTTCAAATATCTGCATAATTTATCAACTCTTAATTCTCACTAATACTGTATCTTCTTCCACATCAGAGCCGGTGGCCACGTCAATTGACACCACCTGACCTTCGATGTCAGATTTGATGGCATTAAACACTTTCATCGCTTCGATGTAACCGATAAGCGAGCCATGCGTAACGTTGTCGCCGACTTTCAGCGGGGTTTCGGAGGTTTCCTTGGTGAGGTAGAATTTGCCTTCGAGAGGCGCGACGATTTCTTTCAGCTCGCCGGTTGCGGCAGGCGTCGGCGGCAACATGGCAAATCCCACAGGTTGCGCTGCAGGCGCAGATGCGGACGCCTCGTCGTATGCCACAGTAACGCGGAATTTCTCGCCGTCCACATCCACAAACATGGTGGTGGGGTGGGGCAGGGCCGCAGCTTTGGTTCCTTCAATGAGGCCTGCGCCCTCTTCACGGCGTTTGGCGAGGTCGGCCTCGAAGGCTTTCTTGGCGTCGCCCGACCGATAGAGGCGGTATTGCTGCGGATGCATGGCCAGCTCAAAGAGCTCTTCCTCGTCCTGCCCGACGTCCCAGCCCTTGTCAGCCATCTCCCTGCGGAAGTCGTCGAGCGCGTCAGGATAGAGGCTCTGCGGGGCGTCGGTAAACTCTTGTCGGCCTTCCTTTTCGGCCAGCGCCTTCAGTTCGGGCGCTATCGTGCCGGGCAGTTTGCCGCCTTTGCCGAGCAGCATGTCCCACACGTTCTCGTCCATAAGACTCCAGCGTTCCTTGCCTTTTTCCATCTGCAGGACGTTCATCAGGGCAAGGTTCTTAACGTACTGGCTGTACGGAGTAACTAACGGCGGATAGCCTACCATTGGCCAGATGTGCGTAACCTCGTTAAACAGCTTTACCAACAGCGTATCCTGGGTCAGAGGCGGCTGGCTGTTTTTGGCCTTCCATTTATTGAGGCTTTCGAGGTTGTTTTGCAGGTCGGCCATCAGCGAGCCCATCATTCCGCCGGGCAGTCCGGGCCCGATGAGCAGCGAATTCATGAGGCGGTTTTTCGGCTCTATATAGTAGCCCAGGAAGTCGTCAATATATTTTTGGGTGAGACTTCTGACAATC
>JAISSS010000123.1 GCA_031272965.1 Bacteroidales bacterium
CGAGGGTTATTTGCCGCAACGCCGAAGAATTGGAATTGTCCCAATTAAAATCCTGCTGGCATGTCCACACAGACAGCACGGTAAAGACTGCCAATAATCGTTTCAGACTTAATTTCATAGAATATTATTTAGTTGGTGCAAGTATAGATATTCTTTCTATACGTTGTATCCAAGGAAGTAAATCTTAACGATTATTTAATATCGTATTTTTACATCTGTCCGGTATTGGCAGGTTTGTCTGTCTATCAGACAGCGTTGGGTGGCGTTAAGATAACCTTGTTTAAATTGCCTTCGCGGGCATAGAGTTTACGGAACCATTCTGCGCCGTCGCTGAGCGGGGCGACTGCCGAAATCATGTCGTCAACGTTGAGGGCTCCGCTGGCAATGAGGTCGAGCGCCATCTCGTATTCCCCGTTAATGGCGCAGCTGCCCTGTATTCTGATTTCGGAAGTAACGACTTTTTGAAGCGGAAATTCTATTGTCGGTGTAACATTGCCCACCAATGTTGCCGTGGCGCCTTTGCGGAGGGTGTCGAGCAGGGCGTTGACGGTTGCCGAGATGCCGATAGCTTCGAAGCCGAAGTCGGCGCCCCGCCCTTTGGTGAGGCTGCGGACGAGTTCTGTTACAGGTTGTCGGGCAGAGTTTATCGTTGTTGTGGCGCCATATTTGGCGGCCATTTTCAGCTTTTCCTCGTCAATATCCACCGCAATTATGGGGGTTGCGCCGGCGGCTTTCAACATGCTGACGATGAAAGTGCCTATCATTCCGCTGCCGAACACCACTGCGCTATTACCGGCACGGATGCCCGACAGCCGGACGGCATGTGCGGCAACAGCGGCCGGTTCAACCATCGCGGCCTGCGCAAAGCTGACGTTGTCGGGCAACAGATAGAGGATATGCTGCGGCACAACGAGGAACTCTGCAAACGCTCCGTGCCGCTTGTATTCCACCGGGGATACGCCTACCACTTCGCGACCTTCGCTGAGGTTATACCGGCCTTTCAGCGTGAACCAGTCGTCTAATGGATAGACGGTGGAATCAAAAGTTACTCTGTCGCCGACTTTCCAGCGGGTAACGTCTGCGCCGACCGCCGCGATTTCGCCGGAGGCTTCATGCCCCATGATTAGCGGGGTATGCCGCCTTCCCGTGCTGCCGTCCATGCCATGCACGTCACTGCCGCAGATGCCGCAGGCCTTCACCCTGATTAACACCTCGCCCGTCCCCGGTTGGGGGGTGGGCATATCCTTATAAACCAGCCTGTTATATTCTTCGAGTACTAATGCTTTCATTTGAACTTATGTTTAAAATTACTGTCTGACCACCCCCTTGCGGATAATCACGTTGGCAAAGCCTTCTGTCTCGCCGGTAGCCACGACGCAGTATGCCTGCTTTGCCCGCTCATAGAAATCGGGCTTGGGCAACAGCAACAGCGGTTTAGTGCCGTCGGGATAGCGCCCCAGCACGTCCGCATATCGGCTGCGGATTGCGGGTACGTTATTGGGACATTCCATCATCACCGCCGAAAAGTCCGGCAAATAATCAAGCGGGAACAGCGGCAGGATGGCCTCCAGCAGAGGGGTGATATTATGGCCGTCAGCGCGGACTAACCGCTTCGCGAATGCGGCGGCCGGAAAATTGCCGTCGCCGAACACTATCTCATCGCCATGCCCCATCTCGGCAAGCACTTTCAGCAGCTCCGGCGATATAATTCTGTCAATTCCTTTTAGCATGAAAATTCTATTGTTAGTATATTCTGATTAATATATTCTGCTCTTTGATGTATGTTCGTAGTAGTCAGGGTTATTGCCGAGTGCGGCGAGCGCGGGCAGCGACATGCGGTCAATCAGGCTTTCGGTGTGGTCGGAAATTTCGAGCGTACAGGCAGCGATATTGGCTTTTAGCTGGCCGATATTCCGTGAGCCTACCAGAGCGGCTGCGATGAACGGCTTCTTCAGCATCCATGCGATGGCTAATTCTGCGGGAGTAACGTTAAGCGTCGCCGCAAGCTGTCGCAGTTCGTCAACCACCGCGAAGATTTCTTTTTCGGCGCCGATTTCATTGTGCCGTGAGGTGCCTTTGCCGCGTTCCTGTGCGAAATGCCGCGAATGGGCCTGATGTGGCGGCACCTCGTCCGCGCTTTTATACTTCCCCGTCAGCAGGCCTTGCTGCAAGCCCATCGAGCCGATGATGCTGATGTCATTAGCCACACAGAACGGCGCAATTTCGGCTTCAATGGCACGCGACACGATGTTGTAGGTGATTTCGTTGACGTCAGGATGTATGCCTGTATTAATCACTTCCTGCATCTGCCGACATCCGAAGTTGCTGACCCCGATGGAGCGGATGAGGCCTTCCTGCTTCAAGGCGGCTAACTGTGCAAAGGTATCTTCAACAGTTGGCGGCGCGGTTATCACGTTGCTGTCGCATGTGAAATGCTCTACTGACAGCCTGTTTATGGGCCAGTGCAGCAGATAGAGGTCGAGATAATCCGTATCGAGCCGTTGAAGGCTTGCAAGGCAATGTTTGCGAACATCGCGGCAATTGGAAGGACTGATTTTTGAAATAATCACGGCCTCGTGGCGACGCCCTTTCAAGGCTACCCCAAGCGAGCGCTCACTGCTGCCATCGTTATACACTTCGGCCGTGTCGAAAGTATTGACGCCCGCATCAAGGGCCGCATTTACCACCTCGTTTACGTCGTTCTGCGACTGTGCACCCCAATAGTCGCCCCCGCCAAATGTCCAGCATCCGACGGTCATCTCTGTGATATAGATATCTGAAAGTCCGGCTTTTTGTTTTTTCATGTCGCAAAAGTACGAAATATTGAAATGTAGCAGACTGTTTTGCATAAAAAAATGCCTTTATTTAAGAAACAGTTTACAAAATGTCCGGTTATAAAGTTGAATAGCTTTTAATTTAAAAAAATAAAGGGTTCTGTGTATGCAGAACCCTTTATGAGATTTAATTGTGTCGCTCTTTGATTTACATTTTTTTGAGCTTGATGTTGCGATACCATACGGCGTCGCCATGGTCCTGCAGGACGATGTAGCCCTGTTTGGCCACGTTAGCCCAGTCGGGGTTGAGGCCGGGGAACTTGCTGTTGGCCACGAGCTTTTTCCAGTCTTCTGTCCACAGATGGTATTCGAGGACTTTTTCTCCGTTCTGGAAATGGACAACGGTTCCTTTATAGACCAGGATTTCGGCGGTGTTCCACTCTCCGGCGGGTTTGGTGTTCTGCGGGTTTGCGGCAATCAGGTCGTAGAGTGACGAGGCTTTGCGGTTGCCGTCTTTGCCGAGCTCGGCGTCCGGGTGCCGCTCGTTGTCGAGCACCTGAAATTCGGGAGCTGTTTGGTAGCTGTAGTCCTGCGTCTCCTGGCAGAGGTACATGATGCCGGAGTTGCCGCCTTCGGAAATCTTCCAGTCAATCTTGAGCCGGAAGTCGCCGAACTGCTCGCCATAGAGGATGTCGCCGCCATCGTTAGCGCCCGCTTCCCCCTGGCCGGAACCTTTCAGGGTCAGGCAGCCATCGACCACCGACCAGGCCGCAGGCGGGGCGTCTTTGCGGTAGCCGCGCCAGCCGTTTAAGGTCGTGCCGTCAAACAGCAACACATAACCCTCTTTTTTCTCCTTCTCCGACAACGTGTTCGGAGCAACTTCCGCCGGCGTACATGCCGACAGAATTACAGTGCCTGTCAACAGGCAAATAATAACGTTTCTCATCTAATTTGAATTTTAGGTTATTTAAAACTTTAATATTCTTTTCAGTCCACGAAAATACAACAAATTTTCGAACCATAATGATTTTTTCTGTATTTTCGGCGAAAATTTCTTGTCATTGTTCACTGCATATTAACATTATGAAATTAAAGAAAATAGGTATCTTGACAGCGGGGGGTGACTGTCCCGGTCTGAATGCGGCTATCCGCGGGGTCGGCAAGACCGCTATCGTCAATTACGGGATGGAAGTTATCGGCTTCAATGCCGGATTTTCGGGGCTTATTGAGAAAGACTACATCAAGCTGAAGGAGCATAATCTGTCGGGCATACTCACCCTCGGCGGCACCATATTGGGCACCTCCCGCGAGAAACCTTACAAGGGCAGTAAAAAAGGCGAGAACGAGAAGCCGGAACTCATAAAACAGCATTACCACGAACTCGAATTGGACGCGATAGTGTGCATCGGCGGCAATGGCACCATGAAAACCGCCGAGCGCCTGCACCGCGAAGGCCTGAACGTGGTGGGAATCCCCAAAACTATCGATAATGACGTGTGGGGTACCGATGTTACTTTCGGCTTCGACTCGGCCGTGATGATTGCTACCGAAGCTATCGACCGCCTGCATACAACCGCCAACGCTCACCAGCGCGTTATGGTCATCGAACTGATGGGGCATCACACCGGCTGGATTGCCCTGTATGCGGGAATGGCCGGCGGCGGCGACATCATCCTGCTGCCCGAAATCGAATACAATGCCAAAGCGCTGTGCCGCTGTATAGAGCACCGCTTCGAAAGCAAAAAACCATACTCCATAGTGGTGGTGGCCGAAGGTATCAAACACCCTGACAGCATATCCGCAGGACGCCATATTGCCCAACTAATCCACGACCACACCGACATCGAAACCCGCGAAACCGTGCTGGGTTACGTGCAGCGCGGCGGAAGCCCCTCCCCGATGGACCGGATTCTGGCTACCCGATACGGCGCTTTCGCTGCACAATGTATCGCCGAATGTCGCTTCGGCACGATGGTGGCCGTGAAAAATAACGACCTCATCACTGTGCCGCTGGCCGAAATCAGCGACCGCGTAAAATATGTGGACGCCGAACATCCGCTCATCGTGAAAGCCCGACAAATGGGCGTGTCTTTCGGCGACAGGTAAAACAGACAAATCATGGCTGACAACAGAAAAAAGAAGAAGAAACAAAAGAGAGAACCGGTGCGGATTCCATCGCTGAAATGGCCGCTGACGGGCTTCTTAGCCGTTGCGGCGCTGGTATGGTATCTGGCGTTCAACCGGCACGTAATGCTGCTGGAACAGGAACAGAACCAGATGTTCCGCTTCGCGACCGACTATTTTTACGGCTTTATCGGGCGCCCCGGTGGACTTACGCAGTATGCTGCCAACTTTTTAGTGCAATTTTTTTGTTTCCCGATTATCGGCGGGCTTATTGCTACCGGCTTGCTGCTGGCTATTGCCCTGCTGTTCGGAAAGATATTGAAGCAGTTTGAGGTAAATCCGGCGTTGCGCGACTTCCTTGCGGTGATTCCTTCGCTGCTGCTTATGCAGTCAGGGCGGGAGCTGAACATAGTGGCGCATGAGATAGCTCTCATTTGCGCTATGGGCGGCTTTCTGCTGTTCACGACATTGATGGCTTCCCGTCTGCGGTGGTGGCTGTTGGCGCCTTTCATCGTGGTGCTCTACCTCACGGCGGCCGGAAATACGCTGATTACCGCCGTGTTGATTGCACTGTATGCCTTCCGCTGCCGCCAAAGCAGATGGTATGCGGGGGCTGTGGCCTGTGTGGTAACGCCGTTTCTGTTTCACCGGATTTTTCTGACCACTCCGATGCGCAATATCTATTTAGCATTGACCCCATTCGTCGAGCTGACGCCGTTGCTATCATGGAAGGCCGTATGGATAGCTGTGGCCGCATTGCCTGCGCCCGTGGCAATAATACCGAAGCTGAAAACGGGGCCACTTGCCGGATGCGTCTTTGGGGTAATACTGCTATGCGGCGTCGCGGTGTGGGACATATTTTCCTACAGCCGCAATGCCGAGCTGCTTAACAGGATGGTCTTCCGTGCCACGGCCGCCGACTGGCAGGGGGTTCTCAACGCCGGAAAGCGCTTGGACAACAGCCCCTACAAATGCTTCTATACCAACCTCGCTCTGCAACAAACCGGACAGATGCCCGACAGCATGTTCCATTATGACCAGATAGGTACGGAAGGATTAATACCCCGAAACGGCAACTACTATGTCAGCTACATCCTCAGCGAATTTTATTACCGACTGGGAATGGTCAACGAAATACATCATTACACTATGGATGCAATCGTGAGCATTGACGCCCTGAAAGAAGCCTCCGCACGATGCTTCGTCCGCCTCAAAGAATGTGCCATGTTATGGCCAAACTATGATTTGGTAACGAAATATGAAAGCCTGATGTCTTCCACGCTGTTCTACCGCAATAGAGTTCAGCGGCCGGAAATACAGCCTGTTATTACTGAAAATTTCCTGCTCGGCAGGCATGAAGAAATGTTGGAACAGGTGCTGAAAGCCTGCCCGACCCACAAAATGGCCTTCGAATATCTCATGGCCTACTACATGATAAAATTGGACTACGAGAACGCGAAAAAATGCTTCGACACTTATTATGCCGGCATGAATTATCCGCAACTGCCCATACATTATGCCGAATTTTTGACGCTCTATGGCCATCTTAACAAACTCGGTGCCGATTTTTTTGCCCAATATTCCGTGCCGCGGGCTGTCCGCGAGCAATTCGGAATTATGGACCAGCTCATTACCCGCTTCCGGCGGGCTGCAACCGAAGAAAATTTTAAACTTTTAGAATCCCGGTTCGGAAAAACTTACTGGTTTAATGTAATATTCCCGCTAACCGATACAAAGACCGATTATGAAGCTGAAGAAAATATATATTAATTTAATATTCCTGTTAGTAGCCGCCTGTGCCGCTCCGTCAGACTATGAAAGCCTGCAGCAGACGCCGGACATGTTCCCTGATTATGCGGACGTTACGGTTCCCTGCAATATTGCCCCGCTTAATTTCCGCATCAATGGCATTGACCGGCACCGGACGTGGTTTGTGGCGGGACGCGATTCTTTTGTCGTTACAGGTCGCAGTGAAGTAACAATTCCCCTGCGGAAGTGGAAACGGCTATTGGCAACGCATCATAATAACGAACAATTGTTCATGAAAATCTATGCAGAAAAAGACGGCCGCCGCTTCCGCTATCCACCGGTAGCTGTAACTATCGCTCCCGATTCGGTGGATTCATATTTCGTGTATCGCTTAGTTGACCCGTGTTATCATTGGGGACATTTGGGCATCTATCAGCGCGACCTGAGCTCGTTTGCTGTTACCCCTGTGCTGACCAATTCACTCACTGACGGCAACTGTATGAACTGCCATTCGTTCTGCCAAAACAACCCCCGAAAAATGCTGCTGCATCTGCGGGCCGAAAATGCCGGAACCCTGTTCGTGAACAACGGCAAGACCACAAAGGTCAATACGAAGGTGAAAAATAATGTATCGGCAGGCGTCTATCCGCGCTGGCATCCGGACGGACGCTATGTGGCCTTCTCGGTCAACATGACCCTGCAACTGTTCCACTCCATGAACCAGCGTCTTATTGAAGTTTACGACGCCGAATCAGACCTCGTACTTTACGACACCGAAACCATGACGCTGCTTAATTTTCCGCTACTGCGCAATCCCAACATGCTGGAGACATTCCCGGAATGGTCGCCCGACGGCCATACGCTCTTTTTCTGCAATGCAAGTTCCCTCTATGAAGAGGGCATGCCGCGCCAGTTCGGCAGCTATACAAAAGATATTGACAGGCTAACGTCCGTAAATCCGAATATGCTGCCCTCCTTTGAAGTGCGCTATGGCCTGTTCAGCGTCAGCTTTGACCCCGACAAGGGCAATATCGGCTCCCGCATTGATACGGTACTGATTGCCGACGGCAAAAGCGTGTCGCACCCGCGAATCTCGCCCGACGGTAAATATATCCTGCTAAACCTGTCCGATTTCGGGACATTCCCGATATGGCAGGAAAGTAACGACCTGTATCTGCTCGACATGCAAACCCGTGAACTGCGAGCTGCCGACGAACTCAACAGCCCCCGCAGCGACAGCTATCACTGCTGGACAACTAACGGACGCTGGGTAGTGTTCAGCAGTCGCCGTATCGACGGAATATATACTCACCCCTATATCGCCTATTTCGACAAAAACGGCCGCTTCGGAAAGCCATTCATTATTCCGCAAAAATATTCTTATTATTATGAACATTTGATGCGGTCTTTCAATATCCCTGAATTTGTTACCGGCAAAATAGAGCCTGACATCCGCACCCTTGAAAGCGTGTCGCACAGCGCCGCTCAGCCTGTAAAAGAAGAGACACGATAGCGCATATTATATGCTGTTTTAACCGGAATATTCCGATAAAGAGGGTTGAAATCGAATCATAGGACAAAAAATGTCGAATTACGTGCATTTTTGGTATAATTTTTTACAGAAAACTATTGCACAGTATTTTTCGCCCCTGTATTTTTGCACTGTAAATAAATTATTAACCAATATTTTTTGAACTATGAGAAAAGTTACACGAATGAGCATTGATGCTCTCAAACAGACGATGCCTGTATTAACGGCAATTGTATGTCTGTGCCTCTCCGCACCGGCCTACTCTCAGGCGTATCATCCGGCTGATAAGGCCAAACTTGACGCCACTTATGCCGAGTTGGTGAAACACCCCGACTCTAAGGAATGTCAAATGGCATTCTTTAAGGCATTCCCCTCCAC
>JAISSS010000152.1 GCA_031272965.1 Bacteroidales bacterium
TTGTTGGGGCAATATGTGCGCGTGGAAGAGAAATCGTCGGAGGGGCGCGCCGACGCTGTCGTATGGGCAGAGAACGCTATCTATGTGTTTGAATTTAAGATGAATGACACAGTTGACGCAGCCCTCAAGCAGATAGACGACAAGGGCTACCTTATCCCTTACTCCGCCGACCACCGACCGACCGTCAAAATAGGCGTCGAGTTCTCAATGGATACGGGGACGATTCAGGATTGGAAAAGTGTATAGTGCAGGGAAATACAAACAAATTTCAATTGGCAGTCAAAATCTGTGGAATAAAATTTTACGGGCAATTTTTGTTGTATTTAAAAATTTATTCGTACATTTGCCGCGAAAATTAAAAAAACTTGCAACTTATTTGGAAAAATAAAAATGTTTAAGAGAGAATTAAGAATTTTATTTTTAAGTTTGGCAGTAATTTTTATGGCAGAAGGAGCAAATGCCCAGGAATTGCCTGCCGAAACAACCGACGCAATTGCAGATTGCCTTACCGGTATTGTCCGGTCGCAGACGCGGATTGCACGTGTGAAGATTGATTCAATGCAGGCATTGAAAAAGAATCTGCGCTTGTTTGCCAGTGAGAGCCTGTCATACATGCCGTTTGATAAGACAATGGTTGACAGTATCTATATGTGCATAAAATCACTGTTGCCGACAGCATATAAGAATCATGCTGTTGAATTATATTCTGATGGCTACCGGATAGAGGATTACATACCGTTGTTCCGCAAGGAACGGTTCCTGCAAAAGCCGGGGCTACCGTTAGTTACCAATCTCTCGATGCCGGTAACGGCCGGACGGGGGCTGCAAGGTCGGCATATTGCGATGTGGCAAAGTCATGGCTGGTATTATGAAGAGAAGCTACAGCGTTGGGAATGGCAAAGGGCACGGCTGTTCCAGACCGTGGAAGACCTCTTTACGCAGAGTTTTGTGTTGCCATTTTTAGTTCCCATGCTGGAGAATGCGGGCGCCAACGTCCTGCTGCCCCGTGAACGCGATACGCAGCGACACGAAATCATCGTTGACAATGACAAAAGCGTGGCGGGCGACTACCGTGAGTCGAGCGGCAAGGAGCCATGGCATACCGGAGCGCCCGGATTCGCTCCCATGAAGAAGGCATATTTGGAACGCGAGAACCCGTTCAGAGACGGCACTTTCAGGCAAGTGAAGACTGTTAAGAAAGGTGCAGAAAGCAGTTGCGAATGGATGCCAGACATCCCCGAAAAAGGCCATTATGCTGTATATATTTCATACGCCAGCTTTGCCAACAGCGCCCCTGACGCCCACTATACCGTGTATCATACCGGCGGACAGACAGAGTTCCGCGTTAACCAGACCATGAGTGGTGGTACGTGGGTGTTTCTCGGATATTTCATGTTCGACAAGGGCAAAAATGAGCGATGCCGGATTGTGCTATCGAACAAAAGTTCAGAAAATAATCGCATTATAACCGCTGACGCCGTAAAAATAGGCGGCGGGATGGGCAACGTAGCCCGTGGCGCAACGCCTGAAATCAGCGGCTACCCCCGATACACCGAGGGCGCCCGATACTGGCTGCAATGGGCGGGAATCCCCGACAGCGTCTATCGCTGGACAAAAGACGGCCGCGACTATACCGACGACTACCAAAGTCGCGGGCTGTGGGTCAATTACATGGCAGGCGGCTCGTCCGTCAATCCCCGTCAGCGGGGCGGCAACGTGCCATTCGATGCAGTGCTGGCCTTCCATTCTGACGCGGGAATCACTTACAATGATTCCATTATCGGCACATTGGGAATATGCATGACGCACTACCATGACGAGCGGTTTGCCAGCGGCGCCCCGCGTATCCTGTCCAGAGATTTGACCTCCGTAATCATGAACCAGATTGTGAACGACATTCGGCACGGATGGGAGCCGCAGTGGACGCGCCGCCAGATATGGAACCGCTCATACAGCGAAGCGCGGTTGCCCGAAGCCCCGACGATGTTGCTGGAACTGCTCTCGCATCAGAACTTCGCCGACATGCGCTATGGCCTCGACCCCGCTTTCCGCTTCGACGTGAGCCGCGCAATTTACAAAGGATTCCTCAAATTTATAGCCTTCCAGAATCGGCAGGAATATGTGGTGCAACCGCTGCCCGTAAAGGCTTTTGCCGTGCAGTTTTCAGGCGAGCATGACGTGGAACTCACTTGGACGCCAACACTTGATTCGCTGGAAGCCACAGCTATCCCCACCGGATATATCGTTCAGACCGCAGTGGGCGACAACGATTTCGATAATGGAACATACATTCGGGATACGCGGTGGCGCATGCCTGTTGTGCCTGACAGCATCTACCGGTTCCGCGTTATCGCAGCCAATGATGGCGGACGCAGTTTCCCTTCCGAAACCCTGTCGGCATGCCGAAAGAAAAACGGGAAAGGTATTGTGTTGATAGCCAACGGCTTTCATCGCATCTCCGGCCCTGACAGCTTCACCACAAAAGACAGCCTCGCCGGATTTATCGACTTCATGGACCATGGCGTTCCCTGTATTAACGAGTATAACTATATCGGCAGACAGTTTGAATACCGCCGCCGTGTGGCCTGGATGGACGACGATGCCGGCGGATTCGGCGCCAGCAATGCGGACTTCGAGACCACTGTCGTTGTAGGCAACACTTTCGATTACCCCTACATGCACGGGCAGTCAATTGCAGCCGCCGGATATTCATTCGTATCGGCTAACACGGAAGCGGTCATTAATGGCGCCGTAAAACTTGCCGACTACCGTATCGTTGACCTCATTCTGGGCAAACAAAAGCAAATATTGCGGGGACGGGGCGCCTTCCCGCCGGTTTACAAGACCTTTCCCGACAGCCTGCAATCAAAAATCACGGCCTACTGTCAACAGGGGGGCAACATATTCGTAAGCGGCGCTTTCGTCGGCAGCGACCTGTGGGATACGCCTTTCGTTAACGAGGCCGATAAAGACTTTACCCGCCGGATACTTCGCTATCAGTGGCGCACCGGCCACGCATCAGTTACAGGGAAGGTGAAATCGGTCAATGCGGACTTTGACGGCAACTATGAGTTCCACAGTCGGCTGAACACCGAGTTCTATGCGGTGGAATCGCCTGATGCCATTGAACCGTCGAATCCGGCCAAAGCAGAAGGTCTTGCCAGCACGGTGTTCCGCTACAGCGAGAACAATCTCAGCGCGGGTGTGGCCTGTTCCGGCCCCTACAAGACGGTAGTTCTCGGCTTCCCCTTTGAAAGCGTTAAGGGGGGTGTCGAGCGTAACCAATTGATGAACAGTATTTTACAGTGGCTAAAATAGCAGGACTGAAAAGTCATTTCAGTTTCTCAATGCTGGCTCGCAAGGCGGCGCGGCGTTTCAGGGCGGCAGAAAGACTTACTGCATCGGCAAAGGCTTTCCGGTCGAACTCCTCAAGAAGTATATACTGTTGCTGCTTGCCGCGGAATACGGCTTTGAACTTGCGGGACGGATTGGTCGCTATTAATTCGATGATTCCGCCATCACTGCCCGCCGGAAACGAGATTTTTTCCCACTTCGTCTTGTCGAAGTCGCTGTGGTGGTTTAGCGGGCTGTCTATTGGCACCTCATTGCTCTGCGCCTGCAAATCGCCGTCATAGACCCGCACGGAGGTGTGATTTAGCCACGTGCTGCCGCAGTAATTGCTCACCAAGCTCAATGCGCCCGTCTCGTCAAGCCGTATTTGCAGGTACGACTGGTTCCAGCGCTGCTCCGGATTCTGACGTTTGTGCATATACTGCATATATCTGTCAAATTCCGTCTTCTCCTGCGTGAAGTTCTTCTCCAGAGCAGCAATAGTTACTGCCAGCGAATCCAATTCGCTCTGCTGCCGGAACACGATGTCGCTGTATATTGTTTTTCTCAGTTCCACAGCGGCGGCAGCATGCCGGACTTCATGCGCGTAGAGCCGCGTCACGGTATCAATCTGCGCCAGCGCGGCAACGGTGTCGCCAGCACTGTACAGCGTTTGCGCCGCCTGCAGATGCTTAGCCGCCTTCTTCTCGGCGGTTGAGCAGGCACAACAGGTAATAAGGCCTGCGAAAAATAAAAATCGATATATCATACTGACTTCTTATTTCTGATTTTGTGGGGGGCAAAGGTACGGATTTTTTTCGCTTCCTGTATCATCGAATGTGAAAAATTATTTCTATATTTGCAACGAAAAACCGATTAAACGTATAAAAAAATGGATACTGAAGAAAAAAATGAGCGCTTGATGTCGTTAGATGCCCTTCGGGGGTTCGACATGCTGTTTATTATGGGACTGGCCGGATGGGTTGCCATTGTGTGCCAGCTGTTGCCATCTTGCGGCCTGACTGCGTGGCTGCATGGTCAGATGGAACATGTGGAGTGGAACGGGCTGGCTCACCATGATACTATTTTCCCGCTGTTCCTGTTTATTGCGGGGATTTCGTTCCCCTTTTCGCTGGCCAAACAAACCGCCAGTGGCAAGACCGTCGGACAAATATACGGCAAAATAGTCCGCCGTGGTCTGACATTAGTGTTGCTGGGGATAATTTATAACGGGCTGCTGCGGTTCCCTTCATTTGCTGACTTGCGGTTAGCCGGCGTATTGCAGCGCATAGGCCTCGCATGGATGTTTGCTGCATTGCTGTTCACCGGATTCAAGCCAAAGGTTAATATGGCGATATCGGCAATAATTTTAGTGGGCTATTGGCTGGCGATGTGGCTAATTCCCAGCGGTGATGCGCCGTTCTCGTTTGAAGACAATTTAGTTGGCG
>JAISSS010000103.1 GCA_031272965.1 Bacteroidales bacterium
AAACCGCAGAACCTGAGCGGCGCCGAACTGAAAACGCTCCCCGAAAAAACGTTCTATACGATTGATTTTCAAACAGAAAAAGGAAAAACCTACAAGATAACGCCAAAATAATTTAGTAACAGATTATTGAGAAACCGTTCTTTTGTCATTGTTCACATTTTTTGAAAAATTATTTGGCGTGTGCACAATTAATTTTATTACTTTTGCAGCGGGAAACAAGTACCCCCGTTCTGCGGGAAGTAAAAATGATTAGAAACTCTGTAAAATAGTGAGTTTAAGAACATGGGAAAAGTTATTGCATTAGCGAATCAGAAAGGCGGAGTAGGTAAGACGACTACCGCAATTAATCTGGCAGCCAGCCTGGCGGTGCTGGAGAAGAGGATTTTGGTTATCGACGCTGACCCGCAGGCCAACGCCACATCGGGTTTGGGAATAAATGTCAAGACGGTTGAAAAGAGTATCTATGACTGTTTATTAACGGGGTTAGCCCCGCGGGAAATCATCGTTAAGACCGATGTGCCCGGTCTTGACCTGTTGCCGTCACACATTGACCTGGTGGGGGCTGAAATTAAAATGCTTGAGCGGCCTGTGGCCGCACGTAATCATATATTGGCAGGAGTTATATCGAAGCTCAGAGACGACTACGACTACATCTTTATAGACTGTTCGCCGTCGCTGGGGCTGATAGTGGTAAATGCGCTGACCGCCGCCGATTCAGTTATCATCCCGATACAGTGTGAATATTTCGCATTGGAGGGCACCGGAAAGCTGTTGAACACCATCAAGGTCATTCAGTCTAATCTGAATCCCAATCTGGGTATAGAAGGCATCCTGCTGACCATGTATGACAGCCGCCTTCTGCTGTCCAATCAGGTGGCTGACGATGTTTGTGCACACTTTCCCGATTTGACCTACCAGACACGTATCGGGCGGAACACCAAGCTAAGTGAAGCGCCCGCGGCCGGACAGCCTGCCATATTATATGATGCGGATTCGCGCGGCGCTACACACTATATGCAACTTGCTGTCGAACTGTTAAAACGAAACGGCGACTATCCCGAAGAGCCGGAACCTACAGAGTAAAAAGAAATTGTTATGGCAAAAAGAATAGTATTACCGAGAGGGATTGAAGACTTGTTAGGCATTGGCGCTGACGTGAGCGCTGTGGCCACACCGGACGATGAGCAGGAGAGCGTTGTGGTACGCGAGACGGCGCTTGGCGAGATTCCCATTGATGCGATTGAGGCCAACCCGCAGCAGCCGCGTACCCGCTTCGACGACAGCTCGCTGAACGAGCTGGCCGCATCTATCCGCGAAGTGGGTATTATCCAACCCCTGACAGTGCGAAAGGTTGACGACGCTCACTACCAGCTGATTGCCGGAGAGCGGCGCTACCGTGCCGCAAAATTGGCAGGCCTCACCACCGTACCGGCTTATGTGCGACAAGCCGCAGAAACCGATATGCAGGAACTCGCGCTCATCGAAAACATCCAGCGCGAAGACCTCGACGCCATCGATATCGCCCTGTCTTATCAACGCCTCGTGCAGGAACACAACTATACACAGGATGAACTCAGTGTAAGAGTAGGTAAAAAGCGCGCCACTATTGCAAATTACCTGCGTCTGCTGAAATTGCCCGCCGATATTCAAAAAGGCATCATCGAAAAAGCCATTACAATGGGACATGCCCGCGCCCTGATTACCGTGCCGAGCGTCTCCGACCAGATGAAACTCTACCGCCAAATCATTCAGGAAGACCTGTCGGTCAGGAAGACCGAAGAACTCGCCCGCAAGCTGTCGGACGATGACGGGTTGTCGCCTGCCAAACTGCCCCTGCCGGAAAAGGAAAAATATCCGGCAGAATATGACGACCTGAAAGTACATCTGTGTAAGCTGTTCGGAACCAGCATCGACTTCTCCCTCAACGAAAAAGGGAAGGGTAAAATCGTGATACCGTTCGGAACCACGAAGGATTTTGAACGTATTCTCGAAATATTGGATAAATTGTGGACATTAAATGAGTAACGATTGCGACCGTCGATAACGCATACATATCTGATTCCCGCTATTGCTGCGGTGTTGCTTATGGCAACAGAGAGGGCAGACGCCTCCGCAATCACAGGCATGGCGGCAGTATGCCTACCCGACACTGTGACGGCAATGCAGCCGACGGTCGTATCACAGCCGGACACATTGCAGCTTGACACATTATCGACGACAATTGATAATAACAGGCATAGCAAAAAAGGAAACGACAAACCGAAAGCTGACCTGCCGGAACATTCGCCCCGAAAAGCGACCGTCTATTCGGCCATCCTGCCGGGACTTGGACAGCTGTATAACCGGCGCTATCTGAAAGCGCCAATAGTATATGCCGGATTTGCCGCTTTCGTATATTTTATCGGCTACAACAACGACCTGTACGTGCAATACCGACAGGCCTATTTAGATATCACCGATGAAGACCCGACCTCAAAGTCCTACGAAAAACTGAAAGGGCTGAAAGGCGGATGGGACTTTACCAATCCTTCGCACATCACCCAGCTGACGCGAAGTCTGGAACGAGCCAAAGAATCTTCCCAACGTACCCGCGACCTGTGTATCATCGGTACAGCCGCCTTCTACGGCCTCAACATTCTTGATGCCACTGTTGACGGGCACTTCTTCGATTTCGACATCAGCGACGACCTGTCCTTCAAATGGTCGCCCGAAACGACAGTCGCCTTTGACAGACCGCTGATTGGTTTTCACTGTATTATTAAATTCTAAAGTAAAAAACATGCGAAAATTCTTTACGACGACATTACTGCTGACCGCGCTGACCGGCGCCGCATTCATCCCCGACAACATGCGGAAGATGAAAGTGCTGGAGGTGGTAGGCATGGATACCACCGGCGTCCAGTCGATATTAGTTGACCCCGATTACGGCATTGACAGAATGCTTGATGCACAGTTCGATGAGCTGCTACATTCGTGGTATGTCCGCACCAGTTATAAATCCGCCCCGCAGAGCCTCTCCGATGACGGCCCCGTAACGGCAATCCCCGATTCGGTGTATATTCGACGACTACAGGCCATAGACTCTCCGATTGACATGTCATTTAATCCCACCGTAAAAACGCTCATCGAGTTCTACACCCAGCGGCGCCGCGATGTTACAGAAATGATTCTGGGGCTGGCGCAGGTATATTTCCCCATGATTGAGGAAGAGCTGAACGCCATGAACCTGCCTCTCGAACTCAAATATATGGCGGTCATCGAATCAGCCCTCAACCCGCTGGCAAAGTCCCGTGTGAAAGCTGTAGGGCTGTGGCAGTTTATGTTCTCAACAGGCCGCCTCTATGACCTCGAAATAAATTCCTACATTGACGAGCGCAGCGACCCCGTGAAGTCAACGATAGCCGCCGCAAAATACATGAAAGAGCTGTATGACCTGTTCCCCGACTGGCACATGGTGATAGCGGCCTACAACTGCGGCCCCGGCAATATCAAGAAAGCCATGCGGCGTTCCGGCGGCAACGACTACTGGTCAATCTATTACAGCCTGCCCAAAGAGACCCGCGGCCATGTGCCCACGTTCATCGCTGCCGCTTACACACTCAATTATTACGAACTGCACGGACTGCGCCCCCGTATCCCCGACTTCGCGCTGGCCTCCGACACCGTCATGGTGCGCGACTATCTGCATCTGGGGCAGATTGCAGCCCGCATGAACGTCTCATTGGACGAGCTGAGAGCGCTCAATCCGCAATACATCATTGATGTGGTGCCGGGACGCCCCAACAAGGCTTGCGCTCTGCGGCTGCCGATTGAAAAAATAGCCGGATTCATCGATGATGAAGGAGAAATTTTCGCCTACAAACGCGCAGAATATTTCCCAAACAATCAGATTAAAATCCCGCAGGGACGTTCCACATACTCCGGCGGAGCTGTGGCAGGGAAAGACAAGGTGGTTTATACGGTTAAAAGTGGCGACACGCCCGGCGGAATTGCCGCAAAATACCATGTTAAACTGGCGGACCTGCGCGAATGGAACAACCTGTCAACCCGCAGCGTACTGCGAATAGGACAAAAGCTAACCATATATACGCAAAAAAGCGCAACATCAACTGCAGTGGCATCCGCAACCTCATCCGTTGATAACAGCGACCCGAATTATGTGCTCTATACTGTACAGCGCGACGATACACTTTGGTCAATCGCTCAAAAATTCCCGGACATCACCAGCGAAGACATCAAACGGCTGAACAATATGAGCAGCAACAAAATTCAACCCGGACAAAAACTGAAAATAAAAACCAAATAAGAACGATAAACTGCCATGACAGACGAAGTAAGAAATTTAATCCGCAGAGAAGCGGACGCCATCTTAAACATACCCGTTAATGACCAGTATGATAAAGCCGTTGCCCTGATTGAACAGCGGGTTCATCAATTAAAAGGCAAATTAGTGGCAAGCGGAATGGGTAAAGCCGGCCAGATAGCCCTCAATATTGCGACCACGTTCAGCTCTACCGGGACTCCGGCAGTGTTTTTGCACCCCAGCGACGCCCAGCACGGCGACCTCGGCGTTCTACAACCCAACGACGTGATGCTGCTGATTTCAAACTCCGGCAAGACACGGGAGATTCTGGAACTGGTGCAGCTCGCTAAAAGCCTCTACAGCGATGTCCCCTTCATCGTAATAACCGGCAATCCTGACAGTGAACTTGCACACACAGCCGATGTTACACTCGCTACCGGCAACCCCGCCGAAGTGTGCATACTCGGCCTCACCCCCAGCACCTCAACTACCGTGATGACCGTCATCGGCGATGTGTTGGTCGTACAACTGATGAAACGTATCGGATTCACCAATCAGGACTACGCAAAACGGCATCATGGCGGCTACCTCGGCGACAAAAGCCGTCGCCAGTCCGAAGAAGAAAAATAAGGATTCTTTATTCCGCTATTAATTCTCTGATAATCAGGCTCATGACAGGTTGTGCCTTGGCGGCGGCCTGCTGGACTTCGTGGTGCGACACATCGTTGTGTGAGCCGGATACATTTATGTTGGTAATCACGGAGATGCCGAATACCCGCAAGCCGGAATGTCGTGCTACGATAACTTCGGGGACTGTGGACATTCCCACGGCATCGGCGCCGAGCATACGCAACATCCGACATTCGGCGGGTGTTTCAAATGCAGGGCCTTGCATCCCTGCATAAACCCCTTCTTGCAGTTCAATATTTCGGGCTTTGGCTATGCGGTGAGCCGACAGTCGGAGGGCAGGGTCGTAAGCGTCGTTCATGTCAGGGAAGCGTGGCCCCAGTGCATCATCGTTTTTGCCGCGTAATGGATGCTCCGGAAACAGATTGATGTGGTCGGCAATAGCCATGAGCGTTCCCGGACGATAGGCAGGGTTCAATCCACCGGCCGCGTTTGACACAAACAGCCGGACAACCCCCAACGCTTTCATAACCCGCACCGGAAATGTTACCTCCTGCATCGACCAGCCCTCGTAGTAATGAAACCGCCCCTGCATTGCTACGACAGGACGCCCGTTCAGCTGCCCGAATATCAGCCTGCCCGAATGTCCGGCAACGGTCGATACCGAAAAACCCGGCACTTCCGAATAGGGTAACGACAGTTCCACGTCAATCTCTTCGACCAATCCTCCAAGCCCGGAGCCAAGTATTATCCCGGAGGTCGGCTTATTGTACAGCTTTGCGGTTAAAAAATTTGCGGTTAATTCGATATTTCTCAACATAGCTTAGTATTTTTTCGTTAAAACTGTCGGCGGTGTTGTCAAGGAAGTCGATTTCAACAGGCACATAATAAATATGCTGCTTCAGTTCGTCAGGCATCCCTATGTGGGCACGAAATCGCATGGCGTCTTTCTCGGTAGTGAAAATCAACGGATTGTGGGCATTATGTTTCTCATAGAGTTGCCGAATATGTTCAATGTCGCTGTCGGTAAAACGATGGTGGTCGGCAAAAATCATCTCATCGAGCAGGAATGTTCTTGACGAGAGATATTCTCGGAACGCGGCGGGATTGGCAACTCCTGCAACCAGTATCACCGATGCTTTTTTGCTCATGTCAGCGGCCGACTGCCAGTTAAACACCGGCTCCGGCGCCCTGTAACTCAACGTGGAAAAATAGAGTGACTGATATGGCCGCAGGTTAACTTCTTTGGAGATGATGCGCCGTTTTATGGGGGAAACCTCTTTCGGACATTTGGTAATAATAATCATGTTAGCACGCCGTTGCTGGTGCTTCGGCTCGCGCAGGCGGCCTGCCGGAAGCAGAGAATCTTTCTCTAATGGACGGTTATAGTCTATCAGCAGGATGTTGACACCCGGATTGATACGGCGATGCTGGTAAGCGTCGTCAAGGATAACAGCATCAATTTCCTGCTGATTGAACTGCCGTATTCCATGTACACGGTTTTCGTCCACAGCAACCGTTATATGCGGGAACTTACATTTCAGCTGCAGTGGCTCGTCGCCCACAGCGGCCACGTCAGAATCGGTCTCCACAAGCCGAAAGCCTTTGCTGGTGCGCTTGTAGCCACGACTTAATGCCACTATTTTAGGATATTTCGACAGCAGCCGGATAATGTATTCGGTGTGGGGCGTTTTACCGGTTCCTCCAACGGTGATGTTGCCCACAGAAATGATTGGCAGTTGAAAGTTCGTGGTTTTCAGTAACTTATAGTCATACATCGTATTGCGTATTGAAATTATTGTGCCATACAGTAGCGACAGTGGCGAAAGCAGTATCTTTAACAGCATATTATTGGAATGTTATATTAATTATTCAATGTTCAGGTCAAAAGGCATCAATGCCATTGCGCCACGGAATCCGGCAACTTGTTTTAACTGCATATATGCGGGAAACTGTGCCCCAAGTTCGCGGCGCAGTATCCATATTCGAGCAGCAGCATTTAAATTATGCAGCCATGATTCCAGGGGGTCATCAATTTTGGGCAGCTTCACGATGCTGTATTGAGACAGTCCGCTCTGTTCGGCGGCCAGCTTAATGGCATCGTTGACGCCGCCATAGATGTCTATCAGGCCGTTATCCATGGCACTGTGCGCGTCCCACACTCTGCCCTGTCCTACCGCATCGGCCTGCTGAAGAGTGATACCGCGGCCATCTGCCACCCGCGTGATGAACTTTTCGTACCCTGATTCTACGTACTGCTGCAACTGCAGTTTTTCAAAGTCATTCATCGGACGGTAAATATTGATGATATCGGAATGCTGGTTAGTATTGACCACGTCGTGTGTGATGCCCAGCTTGCTGCCGAGCAGCCCCGACAGGTTCGGTATCATGCCGAATATACCGATAGAGCCGGTAACAGTGGTATGGTCGGCCATAATGGTGTCGGCGGCGGCAGCGATGTAGTATCCGCCGGATGCGGCCATATCGCCCATCGAGGCGATGAGCAGTTTCTCGGCGGCCGCCAGCTGCACTTCGCGCCATATCACTTCGGCGCCATACGCGCTTCCGCCGGGAGAATTGATGCGCAACACGATGGCTCTAATAGAGGAATCGCGGCGCGCCTGCCGGATAGCCCGTGCCAGCTCGTCAGAACTGAGCGATTGGGGCGTGTCGCCCATATCAATGTCTCCCTCTGCATATATTACCGCGATTTTGTCTTTAGCAAGCCTCTTGCCGTCAGTAAGTGGCAGCGTGGCGACATAATCGGCGATGTCGATTGCCCGCAGGTCTTTATTCTCTTGAATAGAGGTCAGGCGTTTCAGCATGGAGAGCATTTGGTCATAATATAACAGCGTATCCACAAGGCCTGCGCGTCGCAGCTGCTCAGGCTGTCGGAACATGGCTGTCTCGTCAGCGAGGCGGTTCAGCATATCAACGCTGAGGTGTCGCGAGATGGAAACAGCGCCCGTTATGCTCTGCCAGATTCCCCCAATATATGTTGCCGTTTGTTGCCGGTTCTCCATACTCATCCGGTCAAGCATGTATGGCTCCACAGCCGATTTGAATTTGCCATGCCTGACAATTTGCATGTCGATGCCCAATTTTTCGAGAGCATTTTTATAGAAAGTAACCTGTGTACTCAGCCCGCGAAATTCGAGCATACCGGCGGGATTTAACGCCAGAGTGTCCGCTACCGACGCTATATAATAGGCTTTCTGCGACAGCGCCTCGCCGTAGGCAACGACAAATTTGCCGGATTCTTTGAAGTCCTGCAGCGCATTGCGTATTTCCTCTGCCGTCCCCCACCCTGCGCTGATGTAGTCGGGATGCAGAAAGATACCCTTAATACGCTCGTCGTTGGCGGCCCTGTCGATAGCTTCGAGGATGTCGTCAAGCCCCATACGGTTAATCCCGTAAATGCCTGACATGAGTTCCGACAGCATGCCACCCGGCGTCCGCTCTTCTATGATGTGGTCAAATTTCATGACCAACAGGGCATTCTCGTGCACCACAGCAGGCTTTTCAGAGAATGTCAGCATCGCCGCAACCATGCCAACCGCTACAAAAAGCAGCAGAAATCCTGCTATAAATACGCCAAGAATGCTGGCTATTAAATATTTAAAAAAACTCTTCATTTGAACTGATTTTTTAGTTCGGTAACGTTTATCGGCGACAAAGATACTAATTTTTTGTATTTGGCACAATTAACATTTAATAACAGCCCGTTTTTGGAAAAAAAATTGCAGATGTGATATTTATATTCGGAATTGTATTATCTTTGCAGCGATTTATTTAGCTCAAAACTGAAAAACAACGTTTGAATTATGGCAAAATCATTTTTGAATGGAGATGAAGACCAGGTGATAAGCCTGATAGGAAAAGGGACAAAGATTATTGGCGACATCACGTCGGAAGGCGACATCCGCATTGATGGTGAGCTTACCGGAACGCTCAACTGCTCCGGTCGTGTTATCATCGGAGTGGAAGGCAAAATCTCCGGTGAGGTAACCTGTAAGAACTTTGAGATTACCGGCTATATGGAAGGTAAGATGATTGTTGAGGAACTGCTCAGCATCAAGTCGTCCTCCAAAGTTACGGGCGATATCCGTATCAAGTCAGGAAAACTTAACATTGAGCCCGGCTCGCTGTTCTCCGGTTCCTGCTCGATGGACGAAGAAGCCCCCGGCCAGGCCGATGAGACCCCTTTGCGCAGTGCAGCTACGCGCCCTGAATTAATCCAGGTAGAACCGGATTAACAAGTGAGCGACTTTTGGCGCAGGTTGGGTATCCTGACCGCTATCTTTACTTTCACATATTTGGCTTTTATGAATTGGCTCCCGCAATTATATCATTGGGGGATGTTTGCCAGTCTCGTGTTTGTCGTCCTGATGACTGCGGGAACGTTCGCAGGGGTTCACGGGAAGATGCAGCATAGCTCGTTCTATCGGTTACAGGCAGCTTTTATGCTCTCTGTATCTGTGCGGATGTTTCTTTCGTTTGTGTTCATTATTGTCCTCATAAGATTTAATATGGACGCCAAGTACTTGCTATTGCTCAACTTCCTGCTGCTTTATATGACTTTTCTTGTCGTTGAAGTGCGCGAATTGCTGCGGGATGAAAAGAAGTAGTCGCAGGCAAGGGCATGGCATGGCTTTGCGGTTTGTCCCTATCGTTTCCAGCGATTGTGCGACCACAGCCACAGGGGAGGATTTCGGCGGATAGTAGCTTCCAGCAGCCGGAAGTAGCGGTCTGTGAGTTCAAATTCGGGCATGTCTTGCGGACTGGCAGTAACAGGGATAAGTTCACAATGATAATAGCCCCGCTTTATGCGCGTTATGTCGGCATAAAAAACGCTGCTCTTCAACTGCCGTGCAATCCTTTCGGCGCCGGTGATAGCCGACGTTTGACGGTGCAGAAACTCCGTCTTGTGGTGGATGCTGTGTGCCTGCGGCGTCTGGTCGGAGATGAACCCGATAATGAACGGCTTATTTGCACGACTCAGTGTAATCACCCGCCGCAATGTGTTCTTCCATGAGATGTTTTCGGCATGAAACCGCCCCCGCAGATGCAGAAACAGCCGGTCAAATACGGGATTCTGCAATGGCATATATATTTGACCGGCATGTATCGCCCCACCCATGTACATCCCTAATGACGAAATCCATTCCCAATTGCCATAATGTCCAAGATAGAGGCAACACGAACCGCACCTGATGATTTCCTCTTTCATCGCCTCCATCCCCCCGAATGTCATGCGTCGTCGCATCGCATCGTGACTGATTGACAGCAATTTCAGCGTCTCGACGACGTAATCACAAAAAAACGCATAGAACCGCTTCTCAATGACGATGATTTCTTTCAAATTCCTGTCAGGAAACGAGGCAAGCAGGTTCTGACGAACTATCTTCCGTCGATAGCGCACACAATAATATAACGGATAGTATAACGCGCTTGAGAGCGCATACAGCACCGGAAACGGAAGCAGCGACAGCCCGTACAGCGTCCCGTAAACTATTCCGTATAATAACAGCATCATAAGTACTTCTCTTTCTTTTTGCGGCAAAATTAGTGAATGTTGGCAATGTGTGACATTATTTCCGGCATTGAAGGACGAAAGTTAACAATCAGTTTAGAATGGCAGTATTTTTTTGCTCCGCTGCGAAAAGTAGCTGCGCGTATGAAAAAAAGCCATACCTTTGTGCCGTTGTTTTTGTGGACAAATTTGAGATTGATTGCAACCACGATAAAAAAAATGCTAAAGCAATCGGCTTTATCTTATCCCCATTGATTCAATCCCAGTTCCACTTATTGATTGTTTAACTTGTGCATAAATTGATTTGCGCATAAAATCTTTAAGTAAAATGAGTTATTTTTTTACGAGTGAATCCGTCTCGGCCGGGCATCCCGACAAGGTTGCCGACCAGATTTCCGATGCGTTGCTGGATGAATTTCTGGCATACGATGCGGATGCAAAAGTGGCTATTGAGACGCTTGTAACGACCGGTCAGGTGGTGCTGGCCGGCGAAGTAAAGTCGCGTGTGTATGTTGATGTACAGCGTGTTGCGCGGCAAGTGATTAACAGCATCGGCTACACTAAGGCAGAGTACCGTTTTGACGGCGATTCATGCGGTATTCTTTCGGCCATTCACGGCCAGAGCATCGACATCAATCGCGGGGTAGAACGTGCCGACCCGCTCAATCAGGGTGCCGGCGACCAGGGCATGATGTTCGGCTACGCAACTAACGAAACCGAAAATTACATGCCCCTGCCACTTGACCTCGCCCATTCGCTGCTTACCGAGCTCGCGAAAATCAGAAAGGAAGAACTGCACCTGATGCCATACCTCCGGCCGGACGCCAAGTCGCAGGTAACCGTCCGCTACAACGACAGCGGCGCGCCCGACGCCATCGACACTGTCGTCATCTCTACACAGCATGACGAGTTCGCCGACGACGAGACGATGCAGCGGAAAATCCGCGAAGACGTCATTAATATCCTCGTCCCGCGGGTAAAGGCTCAATACCCGAAAGATGTTCAGGCGCTCTTTGGCGGCGACATCAAGTATCATGTCAATCCCACCGGGAAGTTCGTCATCGGCGGTCCGCATGGGGACACGGGATTGACCGGACGCAAAATCATCGTCGATACATACGGCGGTAAAGGCGCACACGGCGGGGGCGCATTCTCCGGCAAAGACCCATCGAAAGTTGACCGCTCGGCAGCTTATGCCGCCCGTCATATCGCCAAAAACCTCGTGGCCGCCGGCGTCTCCGACGAAGTCCTCGTGCAGGTATCTTATGCTATCGGCGTTGCCGAACCGATGAACATCTTCGTCAACACTTACGGCAAAAGCAAAGTCGCGATTTCTGACGGCGAGATTGCCCAAAAAGTCGCTACTCTGTTCGACATGCGCCCCAAAGCAATTGAAGAACGGCTGAAACTCCGCAACCCGATTTATTCGGAAACCGCCGCGTATGGTCACATGGGACGTACCCCAAAGACCGTCACAAAAGTGTTCGATTCCCCCTACAACGGCCGGATTGAGAAAGTCGTCGAGCTGTTCACATGGGAGAATACTGACTGCGTATCGGAAATAAAGACAGCTTTTGGACTGTAACATAGCGTGACAACAACAGTTGAAGTAAAGACTATAGGTACAATGCACGTTATAGCGGACGCCCGTTACCGGAGAATGCGCATGCGCGTTATGCCGGACGGCAGCGTCCGCATAACCGTGCCACGACGGACAGCTGTGGCACATGCCGTCGAGTTTGCCCAAAGCCATATCGAATGGATTAGACAGCAGCAAAAAACGGCCCGCGAAAGGACTGTCATATTTACTGCCGGAGCCCCCATAAAAACACGTTGTCACGAAATTACCGTATCGCACCATGCCCTTAATACATGCCGCATTGTACGGGATGGCGCCGCAATACACATTCTTCTGCCGGAAAATGCGGACATAACGACCGCTGCCATTCAACAAAAGATTAAAACAATTGTCGAAGAAGTTATGCGGAGCGAAGCCCTGAATTATTTGCCGGTGCGGATGAACGAACTTGCGCTGGCCTTCGGACTGACCTTTGGCCGCATCACAGTGAAGAACATCAAAACCAGGTGGGGTAGCTGTTCGGCAGTGAACAATATCAACCTCAACCTGCACTTGATGCAGCTGCCTGACCGGCTTATTGACTATGTACTGCTGCACGAACTCGCACACGTGAAAGAAAAAAACCATAGCCAGCGCTTTTGGGACTTCCTCGAAGAAATCTGCCCAAATGCCCGCCAGTTGGACAAAGAACTGAAACAATACCATTGCTCATAGACGTATGCTACAGCAAAAAATTGATTATTATGAATCGCTGCCATCTATTGAAAAAAATATAATTCAGGTTGGTGCATTAGCGACTGCATTTACAGAAATCAGGCAATTGCAGCCGCTGTACTTGCTGCACACGCGAACCCACATTTCTGTTCCTGCATTAACACTGACAATATCAAGAGCAGTAAACCATGACCTCTTTAAAGAGCATACCAACAGACGGGACATGAAATTTAGCGTTTTGCCGGATTTTTTAGTGTATATTTTTCCGGACATCCAAATATCGCGGGCTTTGTGGCGGGCATTACCTGATTCTTTGTCAACACAGGCTTCCATGCTCTATTTCGATTATGAATACCGAAAAGAGTTCAAAATCAGGATGTTCCGTAATTGCCTGTATGCTTTGCTTTACGAGCAGGAGAAATACAGAGAAAGAGAAAGCGAGCTTGCGTCAAATGTGTGCCCCCAATTATTGGAAGCGTATTATTTCGTGCTGTTCAACAGCAGATATGACGAAGTCATAAAATTAATCTCAACTGAACTTGTCTGCTCTGTCGTCAAGTATGCTATTGACAGAGCATCCCAAACATTAACACCTGCCAGCGAACTGCTGGAACAGATGCAGCGTATTGGTAACAATTGGCCTAAGTGTGATGAAATTGTGGTACAGCTGCAAATATGGAACGCATATATGCAAGGCGACTTTGGTACAGCTATTAAACTTGCCGGGACGGATGAAAATGGAAGATTTGCCGCATCTGCCTGCCAGCTGCTATTGGAAGGACAGGTAACAGAATCCATGAAAATGTTCGGACAATATCTGAAATATCAGAGTGTTGGCGGCATGAAGACGCCGATACCAATACCCACGTTCCTGACATACTTTTATCTGATAGCTCTGCGCCTCTCCGATGCGAAAGTAACAATCCCTGCCTGTCGTAAAATTGTAACGTGGTTGCTGAAAAGTGAAAAGCCCGGATTTTATAACCCGTTTGCAGCAATAGTTTTTGATACCATAAACGAACAGCAGGATGAAACGGACAGCATAATTCGCCGGATTAAAGCGTCGTTTGCCCACGGAAACATTTCTGTGTATTCCTGCTTTAATATTCTGATATATTACATTCTAAACAAAGAAGCCGGACGCGAAAATTATCAGCACATTTATGATATTGTCAGGAAAAATGCGGACGCGGGATACATACTCCCCGCTTTTGAAGCGGCCTTCGTCATGACTCGATGGTTTGATGATAAAGAATGTACCGAGCTGTATAAATCGCTGGCTAAACAGCAAAAATACCAGCCATTAATATCGCGTATCACTTTTCAGGGTGAATGGGAAAAGTCGCTCAACCTGTTGTTGGGGCTTAAATCGTCATCGCATAGAGGCACGAATAAGCCGGAAGGTTCTGCACGGCTGGTGTATTATTTTGACCCCCACGACGAATCTGTACAGCCGGTACTGCAGACCAGGCAATCAAAAGGATGGTCAACAGGCCGAAATGTCGCCTTAAAATCATTGCGCGCCGGAAATGTAAAAGGTATGACAGAACAGGACCTCCGAATTTCAAAGTGTATAAAAGACTACAGTGGATATTATGGGTCAGAATATGATATCGACGAAAAAATATTCGTGGAAATGATAGGGCATCCGCATATTTTCCTGGCCGATTCCGATGATATCCCTGTGGAATTTGTCGCTGCCCGCCCCGCAGTATCGGTGGCAAAAAAACGAGGCGGTTATATCCTCGAAACCGACCTGAAAAAAGGCATCGAAAAAATTCATCTCGAAAAGGAAACAAATACCCGTTTCAAGGTCTATCAACTGACAGAGAATCAACTGCATATTATCAACGTCATTAACGAGAAGAAACTTGTGGTGCCGGAAGCCGGACGGGCAAAGCTGATAGAGCTGTTGACCACGCTTAGCGCGGAAGGGATGACCGTGTACAGCGACCTGTTGGCTGCCTCTGAAAAATCAGACATGTCGGTAAAAGAAGTCCCTGCCGACAGCCGTATCCGCGTCCAGCTTTTGCCATTTGGCGACGGCCTGAAAGCCGAACTGTACAGTAAGCCTTTCGGAACGCATCCGCCATACTGCAAACCCGGCAAGGGCGGTAAGGTGCTGATAGCTAACGATAAAAATGTACAGAAGCAGGTGCGTCGAGACCTTGCTTTGGAAACAGCCAACGAACAGTTGCTGCTTGACGACATACAAAGCCTGCCAAGCCTGAGTAATAACGACGGCCTGTTCTCATTTGGCGACCCGCGCGATTCGCTCAATATGCTTGACCTGCTGGCCAACCGACAGGATATTTGTGTGGTTGAATGGCCGGAAGGAGAACGATACCGACTGCGCGGAAGCATTAATCCCAATCAACTGAGTATCAATATATCCAGCAATATAAACTGGTTCGAACTTAACGGAGAACTGCGTATTGACGAGAACACCGTATTGCCGCTACAGCAATTGCTGCGCCTGACAGCCGACAGTAAGGACCGGTTTGTCGAACTCAGCACAGGCGAATTCATCGCCCTGAGCGACCGCTTAAAACGCCAGTTAGACAGTCTGCGGATGTTTGCTGCCGAAGATAAGAAAGGCATCCGCCTCAACCGGTTCGCCTCAATGGGCATGGCCGACCTCTTCGACGAGCTGAAAAATGTCAACGCTGACCGGCAATGGGTAGCGTTCCGCAAGCAAATAGAACACGCAAAATGCGAGGATGCGGCCGTTCCCGACGGGCTGCAAGCCGAGCTGCGGACATATCAGGAAGACGGATTCCGATGGATGGCACGGTTAGCGTCATGGAATGCCGGCGCCTGCCTTGCCGACGACATGGGCCTTGGCAAGACCATACAGACTATGGCAGTACTGCTGCATCGTGCCAGTCTCGGCCCCGCATTGGTGGTATGTCCGCTGTCGGTGATGGGAAACTGGCATGTCGAAGCCGAGAAATTCGCCCCGTCGCTGTGCCTCAAAACACTCGGTACAGGCAGCGATAACCGCCGTGAGACCCTGCTGTCTCTTAACGACGGCGACGTGCTGGTTACAAGCTATGGATTGCTGCAATCAGAAGAAAAGCTGTTCACAAGTCGCGAATTTGCGACAGTGGTTCTCGACGAGGCACATGTAATAAAAAACTGTGCTACAAAAACTTCCAAAGCAACCATGAAACTGAAAGCAGGGTTTAGAATAGCTCTTACCGGAACGCCTGTTCAAAATCACCTCGCCGAAATCTGGAACCTGTTTAATTTCATTAATCCGGGGCTACTGGGCACCTTGCCGCATTTCATCGACACCTTCATAAAACCCGATACAGAGCAGGCACGTAAGCAGCTAAAAAAACTTATTGCCCCCTTTATCCTGCGCCGCACTAAGAGCGCCGTTCTTGACGAGCTGCCGCCAAAAACCGAAATCGTAAAAAAAATTGAGCTGTCGTCTGACGAAATGGCCTTCTACGAGGCGCTGCGCAGGCAGGCATTAGAGAATATCAGCAAGGCTGACGACTCGGCGCGTTTGCAAGTGCTTGCTGAAATCACCCGTCTGCGGCAAGCCTGCTGTAATCCACTGCTGATTGACCCGAATATTAATATCCCCTCCTCAAAACTAACTGCTTTTCTCGAAATTGCAGGCGAATTACTCGAAAATAATCACCGTGCATTAGTATTCAGCCAGTTTGTTTCACATCTGACAATTGTGCGTCAGACGCTTGACAAACAGGGAATTAAATATCAATATATTGATGGCTCAACATCACCGCGGGACCGTGAACGCAGTGTGAAAGCTTTCCAGAATGGCGACGGTGAACTGTTCCTTATCAGCCTCAAGGCAGGCGGATTAGGCCTGAACCTCACTGCGGCCGATTTCGTAATTCACCTCGACCCGTGGTGGAACCCCGCAATTGAAGACCAGGCCTCAGACCGCGCCCACCGCATAGGCCAGCTGCGTCCGGTAACTATCTACCGCCTCGTAACCGAGAATACTATCGAAGAAAAAATACTGCAACTGCATGCCCGCAAACGAAATCTTGCCGAAGAACTCCTCGCAGGCAGCGATATGTCGGCCCGCCTGACCGTCAACGACATGCTGGAACTGCTCAGAGAAGCGAACACATGACCACAGGGCGGCGCCGTCTCACTTCCGATACCGGCAACATTCCGGCAATGCCTGATATACCGTATCAGGCGCTTTATGACTTTCCGTATCGTGCCCGACTTTTGCCAATGCCTGCGCTACGGCCTCCGGCGATGCTTCCCCGCTGTAGCTAAGACTTAACCGTTTCGTGGCACTGTCCCACACTGCCGACGACACGCCGGTTATTCCTTTGGCCACACTCTCGATTCTGCTCTTGCACATGTCGCAAAGCCCCTGCACTGTGATTTGCACCGATTGAAGGGATGCTGTTGACGCGCTTTCAGGGGCGTTCATCATGCTTGGTTTGCCTTCCAACTGTGCGCTGGCGTCAATAGTGAAAGCGCCATTGGTAACGACTTCTTCGCCTGCAAAAAGCCCTGACAGCACAATGTATTCCTCGCCTGTTGCCTCGCCGACCGTGATTTCCCGCATCTTAAACACCGGCACATCGGTATTGGGCTGACGGACATAAACTACTGACCGCCTGCCTGTCCAGAGAACCGCCGATTTGGGAACGGCAAGTGCATCTGCCGAATGTGCTAATGCCGCCTGCACTGTGGCATTAGCATACATCTCAGGCTTCAGTTCGAGGTTGGGATTTCCGGCTTCGACGCGGATTTTGGCGGTGCGGGTAACCGGGTCAAGTAACGGATTAATAAAGGCAATCTTGCCGGTATATGTCCTGCCTGCAACAGTTTGCAACGAAAAGCGCACTGTAGCGCCGACTTTCAGATACGGCAAATCGGCTTCGTAGGCGTCAAACACCGCCCATACTGACGATAAATCGGCAAGGTCGAACAATACGCCCCCCTGACCTATGTAATCGCCCTGCTCAACGCGCTTGGTAATTACTGTCCCTGATGCGTCGGCAATGAGCGGCATCACTGCGGAGGCCGTTCCCGACCGCTCTATATCGGCTATCTGGCTTTCGGTGAGTTTCCAGCGGCGCAGCTTGTCACGGGCTGCGGCCAGCACTGCGGGCTGCGTGGATGCCATTTTGAGGGCTTCAAGCAGTTCATTTTGGGCATTGAGCAATTCAGGCGAGTAAAGCGTGGCTACTATTTGGCCTGCGCGAACTGTTTCGCCTGCATAGTTAACTGCCAGCGTTTCGATGCGTCCGCCGGTTTGCGACACGAGCGAATGTAACCGCCGCTCATTGGGCTTGATAACTCCATAGAGCCGGATTTCCCGCGCCGTAGCTGTGCCGCTTGCAGCAACAACGGAGGTCTGGATATTGGCCAGCGCAACCGCTTCCTCCGACAGCTGAATGGCGTCAGGGTCAATCGTGCTGTGGGTTCTTCCGTCCGCATGTTTCAGGGGTATCAAATCCATCGCGCAAAGCGGGCATTTGCCCGGCTTGTCCAGCCTTATTTGCGGATGCATGGAACATGTCCATACCTGAACATCACTCCCCGACGCCGTTACAGCAGCATGGTCATGGTCGCTAAAGAACAGTCTGTCCGCTACAATTCCCGCTATAAAAAACAGCAGGAACAGGCCGTATTTTAA
>JAISSS010000037.1 GCA_031272965.1 Bacteroidales bacterium
GCGACGAGGTCAGCAGCGCTACAACGCTCTTAGCCATGTTCATCGTCTGTGTTTCGAGCGACTCGCGAACGCCGCCCATTCGTCCGTCAATAGTCGGACGTATGCCTATCTTAGGCCAGTTGCCTTTAAAGCGATTGTTCATAAATGATAAAACTTTACGAAATTGTTTATTTAAAAATATTTAAAATTATTTACCGAACTGCTTCGTCACGGGAAATTTTTTCGCGGACAATACGGGAAACCATATATACCGCAAAAACATAACCGATAAGTACTGATTCCAAAAGTTAATTTTCATCGTCAAATTGCTGTTATTATACACTGTATGTTTACAATGAGGCTACAAATATACGGAAAAGAAAAATACGTTATTCCAAATTCAAAAAAAAATCTCATTTTTGTTGTTTCTAAACAGAATAAGCAGATGAGTATTGAAGATATACAGGCCGAAATTGTGTCGGAGATGTCCGTTTATGACGATTGGACAGACAAGTACAGCTATCTGATAGAATCGGGCAAGAAGCTGGAGGCGCTTGACGAGCGGCTGAAGACCGGTCAATATTTGATTAGCGGGTGCCAGTCGCGCGTGTGGTTGGTTCCTGAACTTCGCGATGGTAAGATATGGTTTCGCGGGGAAAGCGACGCCATCATTGTGAAAGGATTAGTTGCTCTGCTGCTGCGTATCGTATCCGGCCATACGCCGCAGGAGATTCTGGAAGCCGATTTTCATTTCATTGGCGACGTTGGCCTGGACCAGTATCTGTCGCCCACCCGTTCTAACGGTATGCTGGCTATGACTAAACAAATCAAGCTGTACGCATTGGCCTACGAGAAAATCAGCCGCAAGTGAGGGATTTCTGCCGTCAAAAAACCCTTGAATGATTGTCGGTATGATTTTTTTTACTTACTTTGCATCATGATAAATTATTGACTAATATCCATTTTTTTATGAGAAGATTTATTTACACATTAGTTTTCAGCGTTATCGCTGTAATTCCGGCTGTAGCTCAGGAGACCCGGAAACTGGGCAACGAGACCGACGAGCAGAAAAAGGAGCGTCTGGCATGGTGGACGCACGACCGTTTCGGCATGTTCATTCACTGGGGGCTGTATGCCCTGCCTGCCCGCCATGAGTGGGTCAAGCACAACGAGCGCCTCACCAATGAGGCCTATCAAAAATACTTCGAGCTGTTCGACCCGGACCTCTATAACCCCAAAGAGTGGGCAAAGAAGGCCAAAAATGCCGGTATGAAGTACGCCGTTATCACCGCCAAGCATCACGAGGGGTTCTGCCTCTTCGATTCGCGGTACACCGATTACAAGGCCACTAATACGCCCATCGGACGCGACCTCATCAAGGAATTTGTGGAAGCTTTCCGTGCCGAAGGCCTCAAAGTGGGATTCTATTATTCCCTCATTGACTGGCATCACCCCGACTTCACCATCGACGGTGTACACCCGCAACGCACCGGCAATGCCGCCGATTATGCCAAGCTCAACGAAGGCAAAAATTGGGACATCTACCGCAAATACCTGCATAATCAGGTGCGGGAACTGCTCACTAACTACGGCAAAATCGACATCATCTGGTTCGACTTCTCCTATCCGGGCGAGAACGGGAAAGGACATGACGACTGGGATTCTAAAGGCCTGCTGGCTATGGCCCGAAAACTGCAACCCGGAATCATCGTGGACGACCGCCTCGACTTGGGCGAATACGAAGACGGACAGGACTTCATTTCTCCGGAACAGTATAAAGTCGATAAGTGGCCGGAACGGTACGGCAAAAAGTTCGCATGGGAAACCTGCCAGACATTCAGTGGCTCGTGGGGATACCACCGCGATGAGACATCCTGGAAAAACACCCGCCAACTGCTCGTGCTACTCATCGAAACCGTCAGTAAAGGTGGAAATCTGCTGCTGAATGTCGGCCCAACAGCCCGCGGTGACTTCGACTACCGCGCCGATAATGCCCTCGCTGAAATCGGCAAATGGATGGGCCACAACAGCCGCGCAATATATGGCTGCACAGAAGCCCCCGAAGAGTTTAAAGTCCCCGCAGGAAGCATACTGACATACAACGAAAAAACAAAACGCCTCTATATCCACCTGCTCGACTACCCGCTGAACAACTACACCCTGCCCGACTATAAAGGGAAAGTAAAATATGTTCAATTCCTGCATGACGGCTCCGAAATCCGCTTTTCGGAACCCGGAAACAACGTGCAGCTGAGCCTGCCCGTGCATAAACCGCAATACGAAATACCCGTCATAGAAGTAATCCTGAAATAAGGACAACTTGCAAGAAGGCTGTATAGTAAACAGCCTTCTATCTTTATTTATTACTGTTTCAAGTTTTGCTGAAACAGCTTTTTTCGTATTTTTGTGCGAAATTAGTATTGACAATGGAGGATTTGAGATATAAGGTAGCGTTGTCGATGGTTCCGGGCGTTGGCAGTCAGGTGGCGCGGAACTTGTTGGCGCATTTTGGCGATGCGGAAGCTGTGTTTCGTGCCAGTCCGCAGCAGTTGCAGAAGGTAACGCGCGTGGGGCCGGTAATTGCCGCACAATTTGCCACTGCCGGACTTATGGAGCGTGTCGAAAAGGAGTTGGCCTTCGAGGAGCGGTACAAAATAAGAACGTGGTTTATTGGCGACGCCGATTATCCCGTCCGGCTGAAACGTTGTCCTGATGCGCCGGTATTGCTGTATGGCAAAGGGGTTTTCGACTTTGAGACGCCACGGGTAGTGGCTGTTGTTGGAACGCGCCGCTCAACCGAGCGTGGCCGCAAGTTTTGCCAGGAGCTGATACATTCGATGTCGGAGCGTGGCAATTATATGGTAATAAGCGGATTGGCGTATGGCATTGATGTTGCTGCCCACCGTGCATGTCTGCAATATGATGTGCCAACGCTGGCCGTATTAGGGCACGGTCTCGACCGAATCTATCCGTCCGAACATCGCGCGGTGGCCGAGCGTCTGATGACCGGTGGCGGCCTGCTGACCGAATTTTGCGGGGGCACCGACATCGACCGCTCCAATTTCGTGCGCCGAAACCGCATCATCGCCGGATTAGCCGATGCTACTGTGGTGGTCGAATCGGCCCAAAAGGGGGGCGCCCTGATTACTGCCGACATAGCCGCCTCGTATGACAGAGATGTATTCGCTGTACCGGGGAACCCCGCCGACCACTTCTCAAAAGGCTGCAATGCACTGATAAAGAAGAATATGGCCGCATTAATAGAATCCCTCGACGACCTCGAATATGGAATGTCCTGGCAAAAATCAGATGCGGCCAAAGTCGTCGAGCCAAGCCTGTTTACAGACCTTACCGACGAAGAGCAGGCCTGCCTCGACGCAATAGGCGAGGAAATGATGTCTATCGACGACCTGTGTCATATCCTGGAAATGACATCCGGCAAAATCTCGGCAACATTGCTTGACCTGGAATGTAAAGGCGTTATCAAATCCTTACCCGGCAAAATGTACCGACGAAAATAGTACGTAGCGCATTGAGTAATAGCCTAAGGTATTTCTTAGAAAAATATACAAATTTTTTAACGAAAAAATAACCAGATATGATTAAATTTTACGTTTCAAGTGTGTCCTTGTTTTCTGCGCTTCAATCACTCGGCAAGGTCATCGAGTCGAAAAACTTTTTCCCGATTTTGGATTGTTTCCTGTTCGAACTCTACGGGGAGAAACTCGTCATCACTGCCTCCGATAGGGAGACAATGTTAGTTGCAGGCATTGACGTTATCACAGCCGAAGGTTCCGGTTCATTTGCCATTGAATCCAAGCGCTTGCCGGAATCACTCAAGGATTTGTCCGGACAGACATTGACTGTAACAGTGGACACCGACTATTGGACTGTCAACATTGAATATGAAAACGGCTGTTTCAACCTTATCGGATGTGATAGCAACAAATATCCGCCTCCGAAATCGCTGAAATATACGGCAGTAACTGTTAATGTAGAATCTCAAATAGTGCTCAATGGCATTAACCGCACACTATTTGCTGCTGCTGTAGATGAGCTTCGACCCGTGATGAACGGCGTATATTTCGACTTTAAGCCTGACAGCCTCACATTCGTGGCTTCCGACGGGTATAGACTCGTGCGCATGCGTAACTACGCTGTCAAATGCGGCGTCGAGACCTCGTTCATCCTTCCCCCGAAGCCCGCAAACCTGCTCAAAGGTCTGCTGCCGAATAATTCAGACATAATAACAATTACTTTCGACTATAACAACGCCCGTTTCACAACGCCTGATTTTGAGATGTTTTTCAAACTTATAGAAGGGCGCTTTCCGAACTACAAAGCTGTCATTCCCGTCGAAAGCCCTAATGTTGCTACAATAGACCGCCTCTCACTGCTTGCGGCGCTGAAAAGAACATCAGTGTACGCCAATCAGGAAAAAGGTCGTGTAAAACTGGAACTGTCTGAAAATGAGATACATGTAGTGGCTTATGATATTGATTTCGATACGTCTGCCGAAGAAAAAGTTGTGTGCCGGTATAGCGCTATACCATTCCATATCGGCTTCAAAGCTTCGTTGCTGATAGAAATACTTGCCAATATATCTGCTTCCGAAGTGCTTCTGCAACTCGAAGACCCTTCACGTCCCGCAATCATCGTACCCTCTGCTAACGAGGATAACGAAGACATGCTTATGCTACTTATGCCTGTGTTATTAGATGATTGATAATGAGTGCGGAATTAGGAACGGTACATGCCGCGTATCAGGAGTGGAGGAGTGCAATGTTTTTATGTTAAGCGGTTTGCAAATAAAAAGCCAAATTTTTCGGCAGCCAAATTGCAGGGTTATCGAAAAAATGATTATATTTGCACTGTCATTAAACGGTTATTGATATGAAATTTTTCAATACAACGGGACCATGCTTCCCTGAAGACCATTACATGCTGCCGCCGGAACGTCGTCTGTCGGGCGCACAACTGCACCGCTACATCAAAGATAAACTCTATTGGGTGCTACATGCTCCGCGTCAGACGGGCAAGACGACTTTTCTGATAAACTGGATGCATGAGATGAACGCAGGCGGACAGGTCGTAGCCTGCTACGTCAGTGTAGAACAATGTCAGGGAATACCTGAGATAGTGAGGTCTATGCCTTCAGTTTGCGCTGCCATCCGGCAATATGCCGAAGCGTATAAACTGCCGACGCCGGATATGCCAACGTCTGCGCCGGGTGATATGTTAAGCGTGATAATGATAGATTGGTCGCAGAAAGTAGCGCCCAAGCCTTTAGTTGTTCTCTTCGACGAGGTTGATACGCTGGAAGGCGAGACGATGGTCAGTTTTCTGCGCCAACTGCGTGGCGGCTTTGCGTCTCGTGGCGTTGGCGAGTTCCCTGTCTCGATTGCTCTTGTGGGTATGCGCGACTTGAGAGATTATATCACGCAGAGTAAAGACGGTGTGTCGCCAAATCCCGGCTCGCCTTTTAATATCAAGGAAGATTCGGCTGTTATTAATAACTTTACGGAGAGCGACATTGCCGAACTCTTTGCACAGCGCACAGCCGAGACAGGTCAGCAAATAACGCAGGATGCACTCGACTATGTATGGGAACAGTCAGGCGGTCAACCCTGGATTGTCAATAACCTGTTCAAACGTGCCACAATGCGCATTTTGGATGTGGAAAGTACGGAAACGGTGTCGTTGACACATGTTGAACAGGCTCGTAAGCAGATGATTGAAGCCCGCGAGACGCACTTGGACGCGCTTGCCTACCGAATGCAGGACAAACGGGTTAGAACTGTGATAGAGACCATTTTAACCGGTGAAACAAACACTAACCTCATGCTTGACGACCCCGGAGTGCAGTTGACGCTTGATTTGGGTCTCGTTGTCT
>JAISSS010000151.1 GCA_031272965.1 Bacteroidales bacterium
GCGTGCGTCTCCACAACGGGCGTGCGTCTCCACAACGGGCGTGCGTCTCTGCAACGGTGGCGCGTCGCCACAATGTGGTGTGTCCGCAATAATTTGGGTGGTTCTAATGTTAAATTGTAACTGTCTAAATATCAGTTTATTATGAGGAGTGGTAAAAAAAATCATTTTTTTTAGTGTAGTGTATTGAAATTTGCCGTATCTTTGCACCGCGTTTTCGCAGAGAAGTTGAGATTTAAAGTAAATAAACAATATACTGCGGGGTGGAGCAGTGGTAGCTCGTTGGGCTCATAACCCAAAGGTCGTCAGTTCGAGTCTGGCCCCCGCTACAAGAAGCTGTAAATATCTGTAAATCAGTAGTTTGCAGCTTTTTTACTGAAAAAATGGTGCACGTAAAATAATATATTGATGAATATCAAAGTATTTTTCGGGAGAATCGCGAAGGACCTTAAAATCCGATACCGGTTTATCGTTTACAACGATTCGTCATATCAGATGCTCTGGAGCGCCAAGTTAACCCGGCGGCGTATCCTGACCTATATTCTGGCTATTGTTTTACTGCTAATATTTGTTACCGTAATGGCTGTGGGCTATACGCCTGTACGTGAGCTTATTCCGGGCTATCCTACCCGCTCGGTCCGTCAAATGATAGTCCGCAATGCGGTATTAGTTGATTCCTTAGAATACCAAATCCAAATCAGGGACGAGTTTATCGACAAGTTCCGCATCATTGCCAATGGCGGCGTCCCGTTAGAATACCAGCAGGCGCCCGATTCGATGGCGAACGAGCCGATGGATATTGAGTTGACGCCGTTTGACCATGACACAGTGTTCCGGCAGCAGCTGCTCGAAGAGAAGATTAATCTGTCGGTGCCTAAAGACGACATCCGCCAGCATACTATGGCTAATACTCATTTTTTTACGCCGTTAGCGGGGATGGTTTCCCAGAAGTTCGATAAAAGTTCCGGCCATTATGCTGTTGATGTTGTGGGGATGCCCAATGCGCGGATATGTTCAGTGCTTGCCGGAACCGTTATTGCGGCCGACTGGACATTGCAGACCGGCTATGTCATTTTTATACAGCACGAGAACAACCTCGTGTCGGTGTATAAGCACAATTCCGAGCTGTTGAAGGCGGTGGGCGACGAGGTGGATGCGGGCGAGGTCATTGCCTTCATGGGCAATACCGGCGAGCTGTCAACCGGCCCGCATCTGCATTTTGAACTGTGGTTTAAAGGAATCCCCCTTGACCCCGAGGAATATATTGATTTCTGACATATATATTGCTGCTATGAAAAAGAAAATCGCCATTCTCGGTTCCACCGGCTCTATCGGCGTCCAGACATTGGACGTGGTAGCGCAGCATCCCGACTGTTTTGAGGTAGAGTTGCTCACTGCCAATAATAATATAGAGTTGTTGGCGGCGCAGGCCCGCCGGTTTAAGCCGCTCACGGTGGTTACGGCGAATCCCGACCGGTATGGCGCGCTCTGTCAATTGCTGGCCGGAGAGGATATTTCCGTTCTTGCCGGGCCGCAGGCGTTGGATGCGGCCGTGCGCAGCAGCGATGCCGTCCTCGTTGTGGCCGCGCTGGTAGGATATGCCGGGCTTTCCCCAACATTGGCGGCCATCGAATCGGGGAAAGATATTGCTTTAGCCAATAAGGAGACCTTAGTAGTGGCCGGAGAGACGGTGATGCAGACGGCCATGCGATGCGGGGTGAAGATTTATCCGGTTGATTCTGAACATTCGGCCATATTTCAGTGCCTTGCAGGCGAAAATGTCGACGAGATAGAGCAGGTGCTGTTGACCGCCTCGGGCGGGCCGTTTCGCGGGTTCTCTGCCGACCGTTTGGCAACGGTTACGCCCGCTGACGCCCTCAAACATCCCAATTGGAACATGGGAGCCAAAGTTACAATAGATTCCGCCTCGCTGATGAACAAGGGCTTCGAGGTTATTGAGGCTAAATGGCTGTTCGGATTACACCCCCGGCAGATTGAAGTGCTAGTGCATCCGCAAAGCATCATTCATTCTATGGTACAGTTTCGTGACGGCTCCATAAAGGCGCAGATGGGGGCGCCCGACATGCGTCTGCCGATACAGTATGCGTTGCATTATCCTTCGCGTCTGCCGTCCTGCTTCCCGCGTACGGATTTTGCCAAATATTCGTCGCTGACCTTTGAGAAGCCCGATATCCGGCTGTTCCGCAACCTGTCGTTAGCTTTTGAGGCGATGAACTGCGGGGGAAACATGCCTTGCATACTCAATGCAGCTAACGAGGTGGCGGTCAGCGCCTTCCTGAAGGGGCAGCTCGGCTTCGTGAACATGCCCGACCTCATTGAAGCGACAATGCAAAAGGCCTCTTTCGTTGCCGCCCCCGCTCTTGCCGACTATGTATGCAGCGATGCTGAGGCCCGCCGGATAGCAACGGACATGCTGCGGTAGATATTCTTATCCGCAGAGGCATTTCACTTTAAATTTTATCCGAACACACGATTCTGTTTTGCTATTCTTCCAATGCCTGTTCGAGGTCGGCGATGAGGGCGTCGGGCGACTCGATGCCGGGGGACAGGCGCAGCAGGGTGTCGCTGATGTGCAGTGCGGCGCGCTTTTCGGGGTCGAAGTCGCAGAAAATCGTGGAGGCGGGATGGATAATCAGCGAGCGGTTGTCATAGATATTTGTGGCGCGGCGGATGAGTTGCAGGCGGTTGAGCATGGCAAAGCAGGCCTCCCGCGAGGCTAATTCAAAGGTCAGGATAGCACCCGGCGCATCGCCAAATTGCCGGAGGCCAAGCTCATGGAATGGCGACGATTTCATGCCCGGATAGCTCACCGCTTTCACGGCCGGATGCGTGTCGAGGAAGGCGGAGATGCGGTGGCAGTTGCTCACGGCCCGCTCGAAGCGCAAGTGCAGCGTTTCGAGGCCGAGGCTTTGCAGATAGGCCGAGAACGGCGACATGCAGGCGCCCATATTGCGGAACACTTCGCGGCGCAGCTTGTATTGGAACGCCATCGGCCCGAACTTGCGCCCCAATGCGGAGAGCTTGGGCGAATGTGTCCAATTAAATGCACCATAGTCCACTATCAGCCCGCCGATGCTGGTCGCACCCCCCGATATACACTTGGTGCTGGAAATCAGCTCAATATCGACCCCAAATTGCCGCGCCCGAAACACCGTCGGCGGGGTGAGCGTAGAATCGACAATCAGCGGCGTCTTATGCTTCCGCGCTATGACCGACAGCGCCGACAGGTCGGCTATTTCGAGCTGCGGGTTGGTAACCGTTTCTAAGAATATTGCCACCGTGTTGTCGTCGATTTTTGCCTCCACTTCCTGCAGATTTGTGGTGTCGCAGAAGCGCGTTTCGACGCCGAAAGCCTTGATAGTGGTCTCCAAAAATGAGAAGGTATTTCCGAACAGGTGCCGTGAGGCCACGATGTTGGAGCCTGCATACGAGAGCAACAGCAGCGTGTCGGCAATGGCGGCCATGCCGGACCCCACCGCCGTGACGTTGGGGGCGCCGGTGATAGCCCGTATCCGCATCTCGAAGTGCTCTACGGTGGGATTCGACACCCGCGAATAGGAATGTTCGCCGATTTTGCCCTGAAAGGCTAATTCCATCTGCTCGGCGGTCTCGAAATCGAAGGCGGCATTGCTGTATATCGGCTCGCTTAACGCCCGATGTGCATCGGCTTTCACGTAAGGCGTACTTAATATCTGTGTTGTAAAATCTTTCATCTGTTATAAATTCTGCGATTATTCTTCCGCGATTTCTTCCGGCGTTACGGTTCCGCCGTTGATGCGGAACGCGCGGACAACGGGAGGCTCTGTGGCCAATGATACGATAATGTAGCTGATATTCGGGTCGGCGGCCAAGCGGATGTCTTCCTCTGACGGCCGTGCGGGCGACGACGGGTGGCTGTGATAGCCGGCCAATATTGTCAGGCCTTCTTGCCGCGCCTGCCGTACCGCGTTGAACTGTTCTGCGGGCGACATGGAGAAGTGCTCCGGACTGTGCTCAATGTTAGTGAGCGGGAAGCGACGGGTTACGGCATTGCCTGTTCCGGCCAAATAGCCGCATATTTCTTCCGGCAGTCCGGTGCGGGCCTGTTCTATGATTTCGGCGATAATTGCCGGTGATATTTTCAACATAAGTTTAATATATTTTCATTCAACAGAATTACAGTGGCCTGTTGCGGATTATTTTTTCCATTCGCAGGCGGCCTGTTCGTAGTCGGTCAGCGTTGTAACAGTAGGGGTTGTTCCGCAGAGGGCGCATTTGGCGTTGTGCCGGACGTTTACGGTACGAAAGTTCATGGTCCGTGCATTGAATGTGAGCAGCCTGTTGGTGAGCAGGTCGCCGACGCCGGTCAGGAATTTGAGGGTTTCTGTGGCCTGGATGGTGCCCAACATTCCGGCGATAGCGCCGAGTACGCCGGCCTGTGAGCAGGTGGGCACGGCATTAGGGGGCGGGGGCGCGTTAAACATGCAGCGGTAGCAGGCAGCGCCGGGCGTCCAGGTGAACGTTTGGCCCTCGAAGCGCAGGATGCCGCCGTGTGAGAAGGGGATTCCTTCCTGTACGCAGGCATCATTGATGAGGAACTTTACGGGGAAGTTGTCGGTGCCATCCACCACGAAGTCGTATTGTCGGATGATGTCGCGGATGTTGTCGGCCCGCAGCAGGGCATGATATGTAACCACGTTGACGTCGGGGTTTAGCAGCCGCATTTTCTCGGCGGCCGATTCCACCTTCGGGCGGCCCACGTCCGGCGTGAAATGGATGATTTGCCGTTGCAGGTTGGAGAGGTCCACCACGTCGCCGTCAATCAGGCCGATGGTACCCACACCGGCGGCAGCGAGATACAGCGCTACCGGCGAGCCAAGCCCGCCGGCGCCGACAATCAGCACTCTGCCCGCATTAATCTTTAACTGGCCTTCAACGCCCACCTCCTGCAGGATGATGTGCCGACTGTATCGTTCTATCTGGTCTTCAGTAAACATCTGTCCGCAGATTAGAGATTAAGGGCAATGCGCCGCCGCCCATGAAGAAGAGAAAATCGACCGTGTCGCCGTCATTGGCGGAGACAGTTGCATGCTCATCGCTGCCGACAAATTCGCCATTGAGCTGTACGGACACTAATTCGGGGCGTTCTACGCCGTTATTTTTCAGCAATTGCAGGATGCTGACGGGCAGCGCAACATCTTGCGGCTCGCCGTTTACAGTTATTTTTGCCATATTTGTACTACTAAAAATCTTTTGCTAACAGGGCGCAAAAATAGAGCATTCGGCCGAACCGCACAATACCATAATTGCGGTATTTTAGAATCGCCTCTGTCTATTTTAATGATTATCCGCAAAAGCCTCTGATTGTCCGCTAAGGTTTTGGTTGGCATCAACCGTTATGCCCCCGTCCCGTTGAGGACGGAATGTTGGTATCAAACGTTATTGCGGAGCCGTTTTCCGCCCGATTCAGGCAGCGTTTCAGAAAAAAGCGTTACTTTTGCAGTCTGATTTGAAAAGTTTATGATGTTAACACCATATACAGAGTTGCTCAGGCAGATGATATGTACCCCGTCGTTCAGTCGGGAGGAGCATGATGTGGCGCGTATTATACGGACGTTCCTGACCGAAAGGGGTATTGCGTATTCCGTGAAGGGCAACAACACGTGGGTGCGGAATCGGCATTGGCAGGTGGGGAAGCCTGTACTGCTGCTGGATTCGCACATCGACACGGTACGTCCGGTGGCCAGCTGGACGGAAGAGCCGTTTGGCGCACGTGTTGACGGGGACAGAATCATCGGGCTGGGCAGCAATGATGCGGGGGCGTCGGTTGTTACGCTGTTGGCCGTGTTCATGCACTACTGCGACAGCGCCGCCTTGCCGTGGAACCTGCTCTTTGCGGCTTCCTGTGAGGAGGAAATTTCGGGAACCAACGGATTAGCCAGCATCCTTGACGAGCTCGGCCCCCTTGACTTGGCCATCGTCGGCGAGCCTACACAGATGCAATTAGCCATCGCCGAAAAAGGGCTGATGGTACTCGACTGCATCGCCAGGGGAATCACCGGCCATGCCGCCCGCAAGGAAGGCGTCAACGCCCTCTATAAGGCCCTCGATGACATCAACAGGCTGCGGAATTTCCGCTTCCCCCAGTCATCAGAGCTGCTGGGCGACGTGAAAATCTCGGTAACACAAATCCACGCCGGCACACAGCACAACGTCGTGCCCGACACCTGCACCTTCGTGGTCGATGTACGCACCAACGAGCACTATTCAAACCGGCAGGCGCTCGAAATCATCAGCGGACTGCTCGATTCGGAAGTCGCCGCCCGCTCGCTGCGCCTCAACTCTTCCGGCATCAGCCGCCATGCTCCCATCGTCAGATGCGCCACAGCATTGGGAATACCCTGCTACGGCTCGCCAACGACCTCCGACCAGGCGCTGCTGCACTGCCCCTCCGTGAAAATCGGCCCGGGTGACAGCGCCCGTTCGCACACCGCCAACGAATATATCAGAATCCCCGAAATCGACCAGGGCTTTGAAACATATATAAAATTATTAGATAATCTGTTCTTAATAAATTCTTAATAAATAATCCTCATGAAACGATTACTCACTTATTTTATGCAGGGGTTCATGCTGTTGGCGCCATTAGCCATCACTCTCTATGTTATCCTGCTGATTTTCAACTGGATAGATGAGCCTCTTCGGGCGCTGCTCGCCAAATATACCGGCATAACAATACCCGGCGCGGGGTTGCTGCTCATCATCATCTTCATCACGCTCACCGGATTCCTCAGCAAATACATCCTGACCAATCCTGTCCGGCGGTTCGGCCATAAGCTGCTGGAAAAAGCGCCGATACTGAAATTGGTATATAGCTCGCTGACCGACCTGTTTTCGGCCTTCGTCGGCAAAGAGAAGAAGTTCAACGTCCCCGTGTTAGTGTGCATCAATAAGGAGAACAGCTTGTGGAAGCTGGGATTCATGACCCAACAGAGCATGGAACAGCACAACATTCCGGGGCTGGTAGCGGTCTATTTCCCCCATTCCTATAACTTCTCCGGCGAGCTGTATCTTGTAGAGCCGTCAGCCGTGCGCAAGTTAGACATGCTGCCTGCCGAGACCATGAAGTTCATCGTCTCGGGCGGGGTAACACATATAGAATAGAATAACGAACATATGTTCACTAAAATTCACGATAATGTCTCCTGAATTATTAATGATGGGCGGTTTTCTCGTCCTGATAGTTGCCATGTTGCTGGCAGACCTGCTGTGGGTAGGCCGGAACGCGCACATCGTTGGCCCCGGCGAGGCGCTGCGCTGGAGCTGTGTATGGATAGGTATGGCGCTGTGTTTCTATGTGTTCCTGCATTTCTGGGGGCATCTGCTGCACGGCATCACTACCCCCGAACATTTAGCCGAAGTAACGGAGAAATACTTTCCGGGCGTCAAATACCGCTCAACCGACTTCGCCGGAATGTTGGCCGAATACCGCCATAACCTGTCAGTGGTCTATCTGTCGGGCTACTTCATCGAGAAGACGCTCTCTATCGACAACATCTTTGTCATTCTGATGATTCTGCGCAGCTTTTCGGTGCCGTTGCGGGATTATAAGTCGGTGCTGTTTTGGGGCATACTTGGGGCGCTGGTACTGCGGTTCGTCTTCATCTTTGCCGGGGCGGCGCTCATTCAGCGGTTTCATTGGCTGCTGTTAGTGTTCGGGGCGTTCCTCGTATATCAGGGGCTGAAAATCGTGTGGGAGAAAGAGGAAACGCACAAAGACCCGCACGAGTTCCGCATCGTCCGCTTCCTCTCAAAACACGTCCGCATAACTGCCGGATACACGGACGACCGCTTCTGGCTGCGGCGCGACGGGCAACTGTGGTTCACCCCGCTGCTGCTGGTGTTGGTGCTGATAGAATTTACCGACCTGCTCTTCGCAATGGATTCCATTCCGGCAGTGTTCTCCGTATCGCTCGACCCGTTCATTGTGTTCTTTTCCAACATCTTTGCAATCATCGGGTTGCGGGCGCTGTTCTTCCTCGTGGCCGATATGATTGACCGCTTCCGCTACCTGAAATACGGCGTCAGCGTATTGCTCGGATTCGTGGGGCTGAAACTGCTGCTACATTCGTGGCTCGAAAAGGCGGGCTTCAAACCGGTATATTCACTGATTTTCATCTCCGCAGTAATCATAGTCAGTATCCTGCTGTCGCTGCGGAAGCCGTCACAAAATTGATTATCCGCATAATGCACAATTGTTGCAACAGATGTGCCGTCAGGTACACAATATGTGCGTTATATTTCACATTCCGTCCCTGCCGGGACGGGGTCAAGATGTTGGCATGACGTTTTCTACCGACATTCCGTCCTTGCCTGGACATTTAGGGGACGTTCTTGATGTGCCGTCAGGCACATTATGTTGGTAGAACCAATGTTTCCACGGTTCCTGTGTGCCGTCAGGTACGCATTATTGCAGGATTTTTAGGGCGTGAAACGCCGCTGAAAAACTCGTGCTTGGTCATCTACGACAGCACATTGCCGTAAGTCGTAATCTCGAAGCGGTCTTCTGGAAGCGGGATAAAACTGTGAATAATTGTTAAATACCTAAAGGCGGGAATTGTTTATCTAAATTCGGACGTCGAATGAGTTATCATGCACTACTTTTGCACTATCATTTTTTTAATTTACAGTAACATGAGACATTTAATTATATTGCTTTCATTTGCGGTTTGCGTTACTGCTACAGCACAGAACGATGCAAGCATCAAGGACGATTTCAAACCGTCAGCGCTCAACCAGCCGGGGCAGCAGTTCCCGCAGGTCAACTCACAGGGTTATGCCCGTTTTCAGATTAAAGCGCCCGACGCACAAAGCGTTGTTGTCAGCCTCGGACTTGGCGGTACGCGCGGTGGTACCCCTCTGAAGAAAGGCGACGACGGCGTATGGACAGGCACTACCGCCGGCCCGATGGAAGAAGGCTTCCACTACTACCATTTAACTATTGATGGCGGCGTATTCAACGACCCCGGTACGCTGAACTTCTACGGCTCGACGCGCTGGGAGAGCGGCATAGAAATACCTGCTCACGACGCCGATTTCTACGCTCTCAAAGACGTACCGCACGGCAACGTGGTACAGGTTCTTTTCCCCTCTAAAAGCACGAACACCTCGCGCCGCGCTTTCGTTTACACCTCGCCCGATTACGACAGGAACGCCTCCACACGCTATCCAGTGCTTTATTTGCAGCATGGATGGGGCGAGGACGAAACGGCGTGGAGCAATCAGGGACATGCTAACCTTATAATGGACAACCTTATTGCTGCGGGCAAAATCAAACCGTTTATAATCGTGATGACCTACGGCATGACTAATGAAATCGGCTTCGGCGGGCTGCGCAATTTCAAGATTGACGCATTCCAGACGGTGCTTGTTGACGAACTTATTCCCTACGTGGACAGTCATTTCCGCACCATAGCCGACCAGCCTCACCGCGCCATGGCCGGGCTTTCAATGGGCGGAATGGAAACCAGGATGATTACCATGAACCGTCCCGAAGTATTTTCGCACTACGGACTGCTCAGCGGCGGCGTCTATGCTCCGGCTGACATAAAAGACAAGTCGAAAGTGAAACTTATCTTCCTCAGTTGCGGCAGTTTTGAGAACCCTGACGGCGTTAAGAAAGCGGCTGACGACCTCAAAGCGGCAGGCTTCAACGCTGTGTCATTCGTTTCCGAGAACACCCGCCACGAATTTCAGACCTGGCGACGCAGCCTGTACCATCTTGCACAACTTCTATTTAGATGAATAAATCAGAATAAAGTATGAAAATCAATATATTATCTCTTTTAGCCTTTATAATGTTGCCTCTGTAATTCAGGCCAGGATAACGGCTTATACGATCTGTATTTTTCTCAACCAACAGCCGGCGCGATGAAGCCAAACGAATACGGCTTCATCCAACGCTGGCTGCTGTTGTGATCCGACATGAACAGTGATAACTCAAAATGGATTTTTTTCAGTTTTCAGTGGATAATGGAACTTACGCGCTCTGTCTATGCTTGTGGATAGCGTTAAATTATTAATGTTTGGGATTATTTAAGTTAATATGTTGTATTTATTAATCAAACGCTAAAACAGGCACACACTATTAACATGCTCTCAATTTTCCCGCAAAATAAAAATCCGTATTGAAAAAAAGAGTATCTTTGTCGCCGTTTTTGATGTCTCGGTAGCTCAGTTGGATAGAGCAACTGCCTTCTAAGCAGTAGGTCTTGGGTTCGAATCCCAACCGGGATACTTTTCAGATGTTCACTGTCAATATCCCGAAGCTATTGAAACTGCGGGGTGTTGTTCTCATTTTTTATTTTGCAGTTTGGAAAGAAAATTCTATCTTTGCGGCGGTAAATAATTGACTTTGGTTACAGAAAACAAATATGCAGATACGCCGTTGATGCGGCAATACCGGCAGTTTAAGGCCAAACATCCGGATGCCATACTGCTGTTCAGAGTGGGCGATTTTTACGAGACATTTGGTGAGGATGCCATAAAGACGTCCGAGATTCTGGGAATCACGCTTACCCGTCGCTCTAATGGTTCGGCAAGTTTTGTGGAGCTGGCAGGCTTTCCCTACCATGCTCTTGACACGTACTTGCCGCGCTTAGTCAGGGCGGGACAGCGTGTGGCCATCTGCGAGCAGCTGGAAGACCCCAAATTAGCCAAGACCATCGTGAAGCGCGGAATCACGGAGATGGTTACTCCGGGGGTCTCTATCAATGACAACATCCTTGAGAATCGCGAAAACAACTTCTTAGCCTCCGTGCATTTCGACCGCAAGATGGCCGGCGTAGCGTTCCTCGACATCTCTACCGGCGAGTTTATGATGGCGGAAGGTTCATTCGACTATGTTGACAAGATGCTTAATTCTTTCAGCCCCAAAGAAGTGCTGTATCAGAAGGGCAAGAGCGCCGAATTTACAGAACTGTTCGGGTCCAAATTCTATACCTTTAAATTGGACGATTGGGTCTATACTTTTGATGCTGCCCACGACCGGCTGTTGCGGCATTTCGGGACAAAGACGCTGAAAGGCTATGGCGTTCACGGGCTTGACTATGGAATCATTGCGGCCGGCGCCATACTGCACTACACCGACCTGACCCAGCATACCCAATTGAGCCATATCTCGACCCTGATGCGGATTCCCGAAGACCGTTATGTGTGGCTTGACCGATTTACTACCCGTAATCTGGAGCTGTTTTCGACCGTCAATGAGGGCGCAAAGCCCCTCGTTCAAATCCTTGACCACACCCTTTCGCCGATGGGTGCCCGTCTGCTGAAGCGCTGGATTGCACTGCCGCTCAAAGACCGCGCCGCTATTAACGACCGCCTCGCAATTGTGGAGTACTTCGTGAATAATCCCGAGCTGCGGGATACCCTGCGGGAACACATCAAAAATGTCGGCGACCTTGAACGTCTTATCTCGAAAGTGGCGGTAGAGCGCATCAATCCCAGAGAAGTTCTGCAACTGCGCAATGCCTTAGCCGCTATCCCCGCCATAGAACAGCTCGTCGCCGAATCGTCGCTGCCGCCCTTAACCCGCATCGCCGAAGAGCTGGCCCCATGCGAGACCATCCGCAAACGCATCGAAGACGAAATAGCCCCCGACCCACCCGCCATGATTAACCGCGGAAACGTGATAAAAAACGGCGTGTCCACAGAACTTGACGAGCTGCGCAACTTGGCCACCTCCGGCAAAGACTTCCTCGTAGAACTGCAGGAGCGCGAATCCTACCGCACCGGAATACCGTCGCTGAAAGTGGCGTTCAACAATGTCTTCGGCTATTATATAGAGGTACGTAACACCTACAAAAATCGAGTGCCCAAAGAATGGACGCGCAAGCAGACGCTCACCCAGGCCGAACGCTATATCACCCAGGAATTGAAAGAGTATGAGACTAAAATACTCGGTGCGGAGGAGAAAATGCTCGCCATTGAGACACAGCTGTTTACCGATTTGGTTCATGCGATGGCCGACTATATCCTGCCTGTTCAGCGGGATGCTGCGCTGGTGGCACAGCTCGACTGCCTGCTGTCGTTTGCCGAGCAGGCCGCGACACACAACTACTGCAAACCCAATGTTACCGAAACGCGGATTATCGACATAAAGCAGGGACGGCATCCCGTGATTGAGCAGCTGCTGCCGGTAGGCGAGAGCTATGTGGCCAACGACATACTGCTCGACCCCGACAAACAGCAGATTATTATTATTACAGGGCCAAATATGGCGGGGAAATCGGCATTGCTGCGCCAAACAGCCCTGATAACATTGATGGCGCAGACCGGTTCTTTCGTCCCCGCCGCATCCGCCGATATAGGCTATGTGGACAAGATATTCACCCGCGTTGGTGCCTCCGACAACCTGTCGATGGGCGAATCAACGTTCATGGTAGAGATGCACGAGGCGGCCAGTATCCTGAACAACATGTCCGACCGCAGCCTGATACTGCTCGACGAGCTGGGACGCGGCACCTCCACCTACGACGGCATATCCATAGCATGGTCAATTGTGGAATACATCCATGAACACCGCTCGGCACACGCCAAGACCCTCTTTGCCACGCACTACCACGAACTCAACGAGATGGCCGCCACTTTTAGCCGCGTGAAGAACTACAACGTCAGCATCCGCGAAGTGGATAATAAAGTGGTGTTCCTGCGCAAGCTGACCCCCGGAGGCAGCAATCACAGCTTCGGCATCCACGTGGCTCGCATGGCCGGAATGCCCCCGTCAGTTACTAAACGCGCCGAAGAAATCCTCAAACAGCTCGAAGGCGATGCCCGACACGCAGCCAACAGCACGGGAGAAGACGCCCTGCAAAAACCGCTGGCAGGTATCGGTACTTCCCGCGAAGGATTCCAGCTAAGCTTCTTCCAGCTGGATGACCCTGTGTTAACATCAATCCGCGACGAGATTAACACGTTGAACATCAATAATTTAACCCCTATTGAGGCTCTAAATAAGTTAAGCGAAATTAAAAAATTAATCGGATTATGATTTTTTTTTCGCCGATTTTGTCGGACGTATTGAAAATATATATACCTTTGCACCGCATTTGAAAAATAACTCATGCGAGAATAGCTCAGTTGGTAGAGCACGACCTTGCCAAGGTCGGGGTCGCGGGTTCGAGTCCCGTTTCTCGCTCAGCTAAATAAAAGGACGTCCACACGGGAAATGTCGCAGCAAGAAGGACGCCCAGGTGGTGGAATGGTAGACACGAGGGACTTAAAATCCCTTGGCCGATAGGCTGTGCGGGTTCGAGTCCCGCCCCGGGTACTGTATTCAGTATTATTATTTCACTTATACATCAGAGGAAGAGTCCTCTTTATGGTAGTATGAAGATATTTTATTCATGGAGAAGGTTGCTAAATGCAACCTTCTTTTTTTGGAGCCTCAAACGGTCCGTTTTTCGTTCTTTTATCCGCGCAAAAATACGCAACATTCTAATGCCGAAAAATCAAAAATAATGATAACTTATAGATATTTTCTATGACACTGGATTTTAACAAACTCAACGGCCTCGTTCCGGCTGTAATACAGGACGCCACTACCGGCAAAGTATTGATGCTGGGGTTCATGAACGTCGCGGCCTTGGAAAAGACGCAGCAAACCGGCAGGGTTACCTTCTTCAGCCGCACTAAGCAACGCTTGTGGACAAAGGGCGAGGAAAGCGGGAACTTCCTTAACGTAGTTTCTATCGCTGACGACTGCGACCACGATTCATTGCTCATAAAAGTCAATCCTGTCGGTCCGGTGTGTCACACCGGCAATGACACATGTTGGAACGAGACGAACAGTTGCGACGGGCTGTCGTTCCTCAAATACCTGCAAGATTTCATCGACCGCCGGAAAGCGGAAATGCCCGAAGGTTCATATACTACAAAGCTGTTCGAGTCCGGGGTACGCAAAATAGCCCAGAAAGTCGGAGAGGAAGCCGTAGAGACCGTCATCGGTGCAATGGCCAATGATGATGACAACTTCATCTACGAAGGCGCCGACCTGCTGTATCACCTCATAGTGCTGCTCACATACAAGGGCTTCCGCCTCGAAGACCTCGCCAAAGAGCTACAACGTCGGCACAAATAGTACCGCGCAATATAGCCGACATTGTGATTGGCTATGTTCCTTCGCGGTCGGCCGCGTTCCATTCCGAATAGGGGGACACGGCGAGGCAGGAATTGTAGTACCGCGCAATGCCGCTGACCTCTCTGCCCACCCACTCCGGAATACTCACGGTCTCGGCAACGTCAGCCAGCTCTATTTCGGCCAGCACAAGCCCTGCATTAGCGCCTTCAAAGAAGTCTATTTCCCATTTTTTACCGTCGCAGCAAATTGTCTTCCTTGTCTTTATTACAGGCGGGGTAACGGCTAATGCCATAAGTCCCGGCACGTCGGAAGGCGGTATTTGATATTCAAATTCGGGGCGGGCAATGCTGTCGTTTCGGCCCTTGACGGTCAGCCATGCCTTGTCGCCAGCCTGCCGTATGCGCAGGGTAACGCTATTGTGCGCGTCGGTCAAGTATGCCTGCACCATGCGGAGGCCAGCCTCCAATGGTGGCAATTTTTCCTCCACAACGAGAAATTTTCGTTCAATTTCGAGCGCCATTTGTTTACTGTATATTTTTTCTGCTGTGAAATTACGTAAAAAAAGAACATATACGGCAAAAAACAGCCCTTTCAACAGTTTTTTTTCGTAATTTTACATGAAATATCAACAGTATAATTTTCACATTAATATTTTACAGGATGAAATTTGGAAGATTGATTTTAAGAGGCGCCATTTTCATGGCAATTGCAGTTGTTACGGGGGCGTGTTGCTCGTCGGGCAACAAGAAAGAAGCGGCCTGCACGAAATCGGGCGACGAGAAGTCGTGCTGTACCAAGTCGGCTATTCCTGCCGATGCGTTGAAAATAGTGGCGACGGCGGTCATTAAAGACGCGGCGCTGCACGACGAGGTACTGGCGGCCTTGAAGGCCTGCGTTGACGGCACCCGCAAGGAAGAAGGCAACATCTCCTACGAGCTGCACCAGGACATTAACGACCCGCTGACCTACATCTTCATTGAAGTGTGGAAGTCGCCGGAAGCTATTGCCACCCACAACGAGACGCCGCATTTTAAGGCGCTCATACAGGCCATAGACGGCAAGGTTGACCTGACGGCTACCACCGTTAAGAAGGTCTATTGAGCAGCGCGGTCGCGCCAGTCAATTTGCAGTGCGCTCACCGGCGCCCCGTCGCTTTGCCGGATGAGGGTTGAGCGGGTACGGGTGTCGGCGATGTATTCTGTGCTTATCGCTATGGCGTCGCCGGCCAGTCCCTCTTTGAGGTAGTTAATTTCCACAGTGGCCGGTTCGTGTTGACAGAGGAACGGAATGTCGAAGCTGTTGAGCGTTCTTTCGAGCGACTTGACACTGTTAAAGTGGCGGTTGATATCGAGTTCGCTGAACTGCACGGGGCTATAGGCGAGCGCCTCGGGGGGCGCCTCGGGACGCAGGCGCTGGGGCATCCGGCAGATGCTCTCGCCCGAATGACGCGGGAAGTCGGTAAGGCGCACGATTCTTTTCGTGGCCAGGTCGAGAATCAGCCATGCGCTGTTGGCGACAAGCAGGCTGCGGCCATCGGCTGCGGCAAGCGAAAATTCGCGGTAAGCATACATGCCGTCGGCGCCGTCCGACCATGTTTGGAGGGTTATCTCGTCTTGCCAGCGGGGGTATTGGGTAATCTCCATATAAATTCGCGACAGCACCCAGAACTCGTTGCGGCGCTGGAGGTTGTCGTAACCCCAGTCCATGATTTGCGCGTGAGCCCATGCGGCCTCCAGCATGAAGTCGAACAGCGAGCAGACCGATGCCTGCCCGAACTGGTCGGAATGTGCCGACTGAATCATCAGTGTCCGGCTGAATTTGGTCGTTATCATATTAACTGAACAATAAACTTTATGACAAAAATACATTACAAGTTTGAAATACACACTGTTTTTGAAAAATATTATCGAAATTCGCGGAAAATTTTTGGATGTCAAAAATAATTATTAAGACAGAGGAACAAATAGAGGGCATACGGCAGAGTTGTCAGCTCGCCGGAAAATGCCTGCAGATGCTCGAATCATACGTTAAGGAGGGGGTCTCTACCGGTCGCATAGATATGCTGATAAGTGAATATATCAGGGACCACCATGCCAAAGCGGCCACTCTGGGCTACAACGGCTACCCGAAGTCGTCGTGCATTTCCGTCAATGATGTGGTGTGTCACGGTATTCCTGCCGCCGATGTCATACTGCGCGATGGCGACATTCTCAACATAGATATTACCACAATTCTGAACGGCTACTTTGGCGACACCAGCCGCATGTATTCGATAGGAACAGTAACGGCAGAGGCTCAACGCCTGATTGCCGCCACCAAACACTGCCTCGAACTGGGCATCAGGGAGGTGTACCCCGGCAACCGCTTCGGGAACATAGGGTTCGTCATCAATCGCTATGCCCGCTCCCAGAATTATACTGTGGTATATGAATACTGCGGACATGGTGTCGGCCTGCAGTTCCACGAAGACCCGCAGGTGGACCACGTCGCCCGCCGCGATTCGGGCGAGCTGATGAAACCCGGAATGGTATTCACCATCGAACCGATGATTAACGCGGGGAAGTCGGGAACCAAACTCGACAAGAGCGACGGCTGGACAGCCCGCACTAAGGACGGCAAGCTGTCTGCCCAATATGAACACACTGTTCTCGTTACATCTGACGGCGTTGACGTGCTGTCGGATGTGGAGGGAGAATGGACTTAACCATGAACTGCTAAAAAGTTCCTGTATATGACATTCACGCGTATGATACTCAGGAAGGTACGGCACGAGCCGGTGGTGGCCGCCTGTTATAACCTGTTGCTGGCGGCGGCGATTTACCAGCTGTGCCGTGCAGCGTTCTTTCTGCTCAATATGGCATGGTTTCCTGACGTTACGGCAAGCCGCTTCTTTGTCATGGCAAAAGGGGGGCTGCAATTCGACGTTTCCGCAATAGCCTATACCAACGGGCTGTATCTGTTGCTGCAAATTGTGCCTTTCCGTTTCCGGCAGCACCGGCGCTATCAGGCGGTGGCACGGGAAGTGTTCATGGTCGCCAATTTTCTGGCTATCACCGCCAACTGTATGGACATCGTGTATTTCCGGTTCACTAACCGCCGCACAACAGCCTCCGTGTTCTCGGAATTCAGCAACGAGAGCAATATCGTAAAAGTGCTGGCCGAAAGCTGTATAGCATACTGGTATGTTCCTCTGCTCATCGTTGGGCTGACATGGCTGTTACGCAAGCTGTACTACATGCCCCGTAAGGCGGGCGCAGCAACGCTGTCGGCGGCAGTTTATTATCCGCTGCATACGGCGTTCATGGTCGGGGTGGTCTATATCACCGTTATCGGGATGCGGGGTGGCGCAGGCGTTACAACCCGCCCCATAACTATCAGCAATGCCAACCGGTATGTGAATAGAAGTGTCGAAACAGCGGTAGTTCTTAATACCCCCTTTTCCATACTGCGCACTTCGACGAAAAAGGTCTATGTGAATCCGAAATACTTTCCGGATGAGGCTTCCCTGTCAAGAATTTATTCGCCACTGCATACCCCGCATACTCTGGGAGAGTTTAAGCCATTGAATGTGGTAATTCTCATTGTTGAGAGCTTCGGTAAAGAATATTCGGGGTTCTTTAACCGCGATTTGGACAATGGTTCATATACGGGCTATACCCCCTTTGCCGATTCGCTGTATCAGGTCGGGCTGACCTTCAAGTATTCATACAGCAACGGGCGCAAGTCGATAGACGCCATGCCTTCGGCGCTGTCGAGCATTCCCATGTTCGTAGAACCGTTTATAGTAACACATTACTCTAATAATGACATTAGCAGCATTGCAGCAGCATTAAAAACGAAGGGTTATTATTCGGCGTTCTTCCATGGCGCGCCCAACGGTTCAATGGGCTTCGATGCATACGCCCGCAGCGCCGGTTATGATGACTATTTCGGGCTTAACGAGTATGGTAACCGCGATATGGACGGCACCTGGGCAGTATGGGACGAAGAGTTCCTGCAGTTCTTCGCCCGAAAGATGGGTGCCATGAGACAGCCATTTATAACCACCGTCTTTACGGCGACCTCGCATCATCCCTTCCGTATTCCCGCCCGATATGAGGGGCATTTTCCCGAAGGCACACAACCTATCCACAAGTGTATAGGATATACGGACAACGCCCTGCGCCGGTTTTTCAAGACTATGTCCCAATACGAATGGTTCGACAACACGCTGTTTGTACTGACCGCTGACCACACTAATCAGACCACGCACAAAGAATATCTCACCGACCTCAACAGTTTCTCAATTCCCATACTGTTCTATCATCCGGGGGGAAGTCTTACCGGAATAGTCGATTCAATTCCCGTGCAGCAGATTGACATCATGCCGTCGGTATTGAGCTACCTCAATTATGACCAGCCATATTTCGCTTTCGGGCAGGACATTTTTTCCACGCAGGAATACAGCAAGTTTGTAGCCAACTACAATAACCAGACATATCAGATATTGCACAACGGCTATTTTATGCAGTTCGACGGGCAAAATGTCAAGGGCATCTACGACTGCAAAAATGACGTTCTGTTACAGCACAACTTACTCGGTCAGGCCCCTGCCAATGATACGGAGCAGCTGCTGAAAGCCGTGATACAGCAATATCTCGTCCGCATGATTGAGAACCGGCTGCGCGAATGAGGCCAGCCGATTGTTAAAAAATTGTTGTATCAAGCAGGCATAACGGCATAGTGAAGCCGGTTTATCTGTATTTTTGCAGCGTAAAAAAACGAAATAGAAAATAAAAATTAAAGACACTATTGAACACATACGATTTCAGTACGGTAACCGGCCGGATTCACGCGGCATTTATGGCGTCCATGCCGGAAGGGTGGGCGATTTTTCTCGAATGTTTCCTCGTCGGGGTGGCAATATTGGTTGCATACGCCCTGATAGCGGTGTTGTTAATTTATATGGAACGGAAGGTTTGTGCGGCATTTCAGCTGCGGTTAGGGCCTACCCGTGTGGGGAAATGGGGCAGCATACAGCTGTTTGCCGACCTTGTGAAGATGCTTATTAAGGAAGTGATATCGCTTAAAAGTTCCGACAAGTTTCTCTATGAGCTTGCGCCGTTTATGGTGATTATCTCTTCCATTCTGGCATTCGCGTGTATCCCGTTTGGGCGGGGTATGGAAATCATCAATTTTAACATCGGGATTTTCTTCTTGCTGGCGGTCTCGTCAATAGGGGTAATCGGTATTCTGCTGGCCGGCTGGGGCAGTCACAACAAGTTCTCGCTCATCGGCGCCATGCGCAGTGGCGCCCAGATTATCAGCTATGAGCTGTCGGTAGGGCTGTCAATCCTCACCATGGTTGTCATGATGGGCACCATGCAGTTCTCCGAAATAGTTGCCGCTCAGGAAGACGGGTGGTTTCTGTTCAGGGGGCATCTTCCCGCCCTGATAGCTTTTGTGGTCTATCTGATAGCGGGGAACGCCGAGACTAACCGCGCCCCGTTCGATTTGCCGGAAGCCGAGAGCGAACTCACCGCCGGATACCATACTGAATATAGCGGGATTCATTTCGGCTTCTTCTATTTGGCCGAATATCTCAACCTCTTTGTTGTGGCGGCGGTGGCCACGACCCTGTTTCTTGGGGGCTGGATGCCGCTCCACATCAGCGGCTGGAACGGCTTCAATGCCGTAATGGATTTCGTGCCGGGCACCGTGTGGTTCTTTGCGAAGGCGCTGTTTATCATCTTCCTGCTGATGTGGGTGAGATGGACCTTCCCCCGCCTGCGCATAGACCAGATTCTAAGCCTCGAATGGAAATATTTAGTGCCCCTCAGCCTCGTGAACCTCATGTTTATGACCATCTGTGTAACTATGGGGTGGTATTTTTAACCGAAAATATGCTTTTTTTTTCTCAAATCGCTTGCACTTTCAAATTAATCACTAAATTTGCAGCGTTTTTTGAACGCACAAAGTTTGGATGAGATGGCAAAAGATTGGAAAGAGCGATTAGGGGTAGTGTATTCTACCAACCCTGATTATAAATACGAATCTGAAACGGACGATATTCCGACAACACTTGCAGCGGAGAAACAGCCGTTACGGGTTTATATTGACCGGCGGCAACGAAAAGGCAAGGCCGTTACGTTAGTTTCCGGTTTTGTGGGCAGCGATGACGCGCTCAAAGCGCTGGGCAAAATGCTTAAAACCAAATGTGGCGTCGGAGGAACTGCCAAAGACGGCGAGATACTGATTCAGGGCGACTTCAGAGACGCCGTATATGAACTGTTACTCAATTCGGGATATAAGTTAACCAAACGCGGCAATTAAATATCCCTCAAAATAAAAATCATATTATGCCAGCTACGAAGAACGCACTGATACGATACAAAACCATTGACGCCTGCCTGAAAAACAGGTTCAGAGAATGGACGCTTGACGACCTCGTGGAAGCCTGCTCGGAGGCGCTCTATGAATACGAAGGTATCAGAAAGGGCATCAGCAGACGCTCCGTCCAGATGGACATTCAGATGATGCGCAGTGAGAAGCTGGGATATAATGCCCCGATTGTAATCCACGACCAGAAATACTACACCTACGAAGACCCCGACTACAGCATAACGAATATCCCGCTGAACGAAGACGACCTCAACAAGATGTCGGATGCAGTCGAAGTCCTGAAACAATTTAAGGGGTTCAAGTCGTTTGAAGACCTGACCAGCGTCATCAGCCGCCTCGAAAATCAGATTGCCACGGCCAAAACGGAGGGCATCTCTGTCATTAATTTTGAGAAGAATGATGACTTGCACGGGCTGGACTATTTAGACACGATATACCGCGCCATCCGCGAGCGTATGCCGCTGAAAATACAGTACAAATCGTTCAATTACCCCACTCCGCTCACATGGATATTCTATCCGTATCTGCTGAAAGAATACCGCAACCGGTGGTTCGTGTTCGGCGCCCGCAAAGACGACAAGAAATTCCTGAACCCCGCCTTAGACAGGATGCTCTCTGTCGAGATTGCCGAAGAAGAACGCTATTACAGCAATACCTATTTCGAGCCGGATACATTTTTTGATGACGTCATCGGGGTAACCAAAGAGTTAGATGCCAAGGCCGAAAGAATACTCTTTTCGGTGCGTAAGGCTGACGCACCCTACGTGGAGACCAAGCCGCTGCATCACAGTCAGAAAGTTGTGGGGCGACGGCCCGACGGCAGCATCGTCTGCGAAATCACCGTGGTTATCAATCCCGAACTGTTTCGCGAGATACTCGGCTTCGGCGAGGGGATACGCATACTTGAGCCCCGCTCGTTTGCCGACAGCATCGCCGCACGACTGCGGAATGCCGCAACACAGTATGAAGACGGGGCCGTCTGAAGAGCCCCGTCGTAACGGCCGCGCAGGTTAGCGCTGTACGAATGTCCGAATCACGGCGTCGCCGAGGCGGACAAAGTCGTTGCGGTCGGCGGTTTTGGCAGCGCCATCGGCAGTAAGATAACCTTCCTTATCCTGCGCAATCAGATACTCATGGGCGGCAATCACGCAGGAACCCTCATAGCCGATGCGTTTCATGGCCGGACTGAGCGGTTTGCTATCGCCCCCGAACACGGTTACAGGGTCTAACTGTGGTGTGTTATGTTCGGTGCCGAAAGTAATCACGAAGCCTTTTTCATGAAAGAAGTTCACAAAAGCCTCCATGATTTCGGGCTTGTTGCGTCCGGGAATCAGTTCGAGGGAGAACACTTTTTTTGCGGTAAGGTTGCGGTACAGGCTTTCATAATCGGCCTCGTAGTCGGTCAGTTCGCCTTTGGCATTGTCGAGCAGTACGGGGTAGCACGGTATTCCGCCGGCGTCAATAATCAGGGCGATGACCTGTTCGAGGCTCAGGAATGCCTTGTCGTCTTCGGGGACGAAAGCCTTTCCTCCGGACTTGAGCAGATTTCCGCGGATTTCATTTTCGAGGGCGGCGGCCTCGGTCAGGGGCGATTTGGGAGCTTTTCCGCCGAAGATTTTCGTCCATGCGGCCTGCTGTGCTGCTTCTGTGGGGTACTGTTCCGTTATGGCCTGCCGCAGGGCTTTGGCTATGTGGCGCTCGCGTACCATATTTTTGGCGTATTTCTTTCTGATACCGTCAAAAGAGAACTCAATATCAATGCCCGTTTCGCTGAGCCATGTGTTCAGTTTGTCAATCATGGTGGCGGTTTGGCGGTTACTTTCCACCTGCACCTGTGTGAGCAGCGTCAGCATTGGGGCGCTGAGCGCGACGGGGAACTTCAGCCCTTTGCCGCTGAAATAGGTGCGTCCGGGGTTGTTGGGGTCGTTTACACGAACACCCGCTGCCTGCAGGTCCTTTTGCAGCGCCATAAATTCTATATTGTAGAGCGGAAATATCCTGTACTGTACGGCTAAAGCGGTAAATTCGGGATAGCCGTCCATCGTGTAAAAGTCGTTGATACCAAGTACACTGATACCTTCGGCCTTTGCCATTTTAAACACCTGTTCAATTTCGGTGAATGCCGAAAACGAGAAAGGCGTATGGAAATGGCCATTAACGGCTTGCGGCATGACACACTTTATACATGCAGGCAGCTGTAACTGCTCTTGCGGGGGAAAATCTGAGAAAATTGATTTGGTCATTATTATGCGTAAATTATTCTGATTCCGGGCTTTGTTTTTCGGGCTGTTTTTCGGTTGACCGCCATACATAGACCACCCCATAAGTGGCCGCGTTCTCGCGCATCTGCTCATCCGGTAAATGGCCGAAATACGACTCTATTTCGTTCCATGTCTGCTGTATGATTTTGTCCACCTCGTTGCGTGTTTCTTCCATCTGCGCAGAAGCTCTGGCGATGAGATTTTCAAAGAGTTTCTGCTCGCGATAGGCATCGGTGAAGCAGTCATAATGCACTTTTACGAGGGCAATTGAGGGACTGTATATCGGGTTCCCGCCTTTTTTGCAGCGCAGCTGCTCGCCGCCGATTATTTTCTCACCCCATTCAATAATTTCCTGTTCGAGGCTCATCGACGGGATATTTTTTGGGTTTATGTCTAACCCGTAATCAAGGCGGGCTTCCGGCTTAAGCTCTTCCCGAATGATAGCTAAAGAAAGCACCTGTACAAAATGGTTAAGATACATCCGCGCCCGCTTGACTATCTCTCCGTATTCGTGCGACTTGTTGAACTGGTTCTGCTTTATCGTCTCTAAATGGCGAATACTGCTCAACAATTTCGGATAGACAGCCTGCAGCCGTTCAAGGGTAGGATAGCCGAAAGCCAGATTAGCAATCGGCGTCCGCTTCCCCTTTTCCAGAGCGCTCTCAATAGCACGGACTCTGGCTACGTCTGTATTTGGCAACCTGCGATATGGCATCCTGATATACTGTTATTGTTAAACATTTGGCAAAGGTAATAGTTTTTTTAGAGATACCGGTATTTTAATCGAAAATTTAATATTAGACTAACCGTTTGTTGACTTTTCAGAGACATTTGACCATATTTCTATCAAATGTAACCGCAGTTCGAGGGTAACTGGCATACCTCCGGCGGGTTCTGCCTGAGCCACAATTCTTACAGGATTCAAAAGATTGGCAGGATTCTTTTTTGGCGCTCTTTGCGAAATCTCTTGTGCCCTTGCGATGAAAAATCATGGCAATCATAAAAATTCAGATAAATCCAGGCTCAGACAGGGATTGCGGGGCAAGCTTGCAATGACGGAGCTGGGGGACAGGTCAGCCCCGCGATGACGGGCTATAAAGCCGACGGTGATGTTTTTTTGCCGTCGGCTTTTTTCCGGTGTCATTACAGGCGGATATTTAATCCGGCCATGAAGTGGATTCCGGCCTGCGGGAAATAGCCGTCCATTTTGTAACGTTGCCCGCCATAGACGTATGAATATACCCATGCGTAGCTCTCGTAGGCGGTGTCGAACAGGTTGTTGACCGACAGCAGGATGTCCATCTGCTTAAAGAGGACGTCGAACAGGCTGTACTGCACGTGCAGGCTGCTCACAAACCAGGGGTCGAGCGAGCGGTCGGCGCTTGCGGTGTTGTCGATGTACTGCCGTCCCACATAATTCGATGACAGGCTGAAGCTCAGCGCGTCGGTTGGGGCGAAGGTCAGGTGGCTGTTGGCCATTGCCGATGGCGAGAAGGCGAGGTCGGTAGTGCCCAGTGCGATGACATCCTGGATGCCGGTATCCCAGTTGTCAACGTGTTCGTAGAAATTCCGCACTTTGTTACTGCTGAAAGTGGCGTTGAGGTTCCAGTTGAGCGTTGAGGTGATTTTTGAATTAAACATAAGTTCAATTCCTGCGCGATAACTTTTGTCGGCATTGACCATTATGGCGCCGCCCACGTCGTTGATTTCGCCGGTAAGAATCAGCTGGTCGCGGTAGTTCATGAAGAAGGCGTTGAATCCGAGCGCCAGTGCGGGGGTGCGCCAGGTGTATCCGGCCTCGAAGTCGTCGAGGGTCTCGGCCACCGGCAGCGGGCCGTTGGGGTCGGCGTCGGTAAAGTTGCTGCGGTTAGGTTCGCGGTTGGCGCGTCCGTAGCCGAAGTATGCTTCATGATTGGGATTGGGGCGGTAGAAGAGGCCTGCTTTGGGGTTGAAGAAGTGGTAGTTATGCTGGCCGCTTACGTCGCGCAGGTCGTCGTCGATGCCCCCGATTTTATAGTCGATGTCGCGATATTGCAGGTCTGCATAGAGGCTTAGCGCGTCGGTGAGGCGATACTGGTATTTGGCGTAGATGCTGGCGTCGCGCTTGTCGCCCGTGCCGCGGTACCATTCAAAGTCCATAGCATTATCGCCGAAGTTTGCGGCGCGGACGATACGTCCGAAGTGCTTTCCCTCGTAGCGGTTCCAGCCGCCGCCGATGGTCAGCAGTGAGGCGCCGGCCTCGTGTTTCAGCGAAAACAGCAGTCCGTAGAGGTTGTTGTCGAGCCATTTGCGTTTCACCAAGTCGGTAACGGCGCCGGGCATCGGTTCCGTCATGCCGTAGTCGGCATAGCTCTCGTCGTAGTCGAAGTTTTCGAAATATCCTTCGCCATGGGTGAGGAAGAGGGCGGCGTTCATGTCCCAGTTATTGCCGAAGCGGTGTGAGCCGTGCAGCTGGTAGTAGTCCTGCTGATACTGGTCAACCTCGTTTTCGTAGGTGTAGAGGTTGTAAGTTCGGGCGTTTGAGCGGAGCATGTCATCATAGCGGATGTCGTTTTCGCGCTGCGAATTTCCCAGCAGCCAGTGGTCGCGGTAGCGTTCCATTCCGGCCGCGTCGCCGTTGAGCTTCACAGACGGCACCCCGTTCCATGCCTGATAGGTGGTTTCCACGCCGGAGAACACGTTGAGTTTGAGGATAGTGTTGTCGGAATAGTAGCCTGCCGAGGCGAAGAACGATTTGAGGTTGGCGGAGGCGCGGTCAATGAACCCGTCAGAGGTTACACGGGAGAGGCGCAGGTCGGCGGCGAAGTGGCCTGTCAGTCCGGTTCCCACGGATACGGTATTGCGGATAGTTCCGAAAGAGCCTGCACTGTTCTTGAGTTCCGCGTATGGTTCGCTGTGCATGGAGTTGGTCTGCATGTTAATACTGCCGCCGAAAGCTGCCGCGCCGTTGGTGGATGTGCCCACGCCACGCTGCACCTGCACGTTGTCGGTTGATTCGGCTAAGTCGGGGATGTCAACGAAGAATGTGCTGTGCGATTCGGCGTCGTTAACGGGGATGCCGTTCACGGTAACATTGATGCGGTTGAGGTCGGCGCCTCGAATCCAGAAGTTGGTGTAGCCGATGCCTGTCCCCGCGTCAGACGTTGCCACAAATGAGGGGGTGAGGTTGAGCAGGAACGGAATGTCCTGTCCCATGTTTCGCTCGTTGAGGGTGGCTTTCCCGACATTTGTGCGGGCCACCGGAGTGCGGTCGCCTGCCCGTACCCCCTGCACCAGCACCTCTTCGGTGAGGATGTGCGACGGGGTGAGCACGAGCTTCAGCGACACGTCGCCGCTCACTTTCACGGTCTGCGCGGCAGGGTTGTAACCTAAAAACGAGGCCGTAAGCCGGTAGTCGCCGGACTTCACATCTGCAAAGCGGAAGCGCCCCTCGTCGTCAGAGATGGCTACACGATTGTTAAATACTACGCCTGCTCCGGTCAGACGCGCGCCCTGGTCGGTCTCCACTGTTCCGGAAACCGAATACTGGGCATACAGTGACGCCGCAGTTATCTGCAACAGCGTCAGCAATAATAAACGTTTCATCTTTCTTGAAATTTTGGTTAAAAAACTAACCAATGAGGCAGGAACAACAGCTCCCTACTTCGCCCTTCCCTACGGCGGCATTACCCGCATCAGGTTCTTTGGGTATGATCTCAGTCCGTTACTTTAGGACACCCCATTGCGTATAAAAATCGCCGCAAAGGTAGAGCAAATTTCCGAACTGCTGCGAAAAAAAGGTCAAGAGAGGTTCTTTGCAGCAATTCTTAAAGTTCGGATAAAATGTTATTAATATGAATCTGTGTGAACATATTTTACTTATCACACTTCCGTCAGCGCCTGTTCGAGGTCGGCGATAATGTCGTCGTGATTTTCCAGCCCCACTGACAGGCGGAAGATGCCGTCGTCGGCGAAGCTGTGCCATGCGGCGAGCTGTGCGGGCGTGTCAAAGCGGAATGTTGTTTGCAGCAGGTCGGCGGAATGTAGATAGAACAGCAGCGAGCGGTGATGTCCCAGCGATACGGCATAGTGAATAATCCGCAGCTTGTTGGCCAGTACACGTGCGGCGGCTTTGCCGTCGGCAGTACGGAATGTCAACATGCCGGAGAAGTTGTGCATTTGCCGTTGTGCCAGCGCGTGTTGCGGATGCGAGGGCAGTCCGGGGTATATAACCCGTTTTATCTTCGGGTGCTGTTCGAGCCATTGGGCTACTTTCAGGGCATTATCGGCATGGGCGCGCATCCGCAGCGGGAGGGTAGCTATGCCGCGCATGATGAGCCACGCATTAAAGGGGCTGATTGTGGCGCCCATTCGTATGGCCGTTTTCTTGCGCAACGGCTGCAGGTCGGCAGTACGGCCGAGCAGTGCGCCGCCGAGCGCGTCGCCATGCCCGCCGAGATATTTTGTCAGCGAATGAATCACGAAGTCGGCCCCCAACGACAGGGGCTTCGTGGCTATCGGCGTGGCGAAAGTGGAATCGACGGCCAGTTTTGCCCCCGCTTTATGCGCAATGGCCGCTACCGCTTCGATGTCGGTCAGCCGCAGCAGCGGATTGCAGGGCGTTTCCACATAAACTATGCGCGTATTTGGACGTATAGCCGCTTCCACAGCCGCCAAATCAGACGTGTCAACCTTGCTGATTTCCACATTCAATGCCGGAATCATGTCATTGCTCATCTCTGCCAGCGCCGCGTATGCCACATCGCTCACCACGGCATGCGCGCCCGCCTGCAAAGTGTGAAACAGCAATCCCGAAATGGCGCCCATCCCGCTGGCAAAAGCTACGGCCATCTCCGCGCCTTCCAATGCGGCAAGCTTGTCTTCCAACTGCCGGACAGTGGGATTGCCCCAGCGGGTATATATCCACGGGTCATTCTCGGCCAGCCCCTCCACGGAAAAAGTGGTGTCGGCATCCACCGTAAAGGTCGTTGACATGACAATATCGGGCGCTGAGGCATGGGTGTCCGGGGCGGGCGCCTCTCCGGCATGAACAGCTTTGGTCTGCTCGCCAACATCCGGAAGGATTTCTTTAAAACTCATATTCTCAAAAATAACTTTTCAATAATAAATCAATCACAAAAATAGGGAATATTCTGGCGCCACGACATACCACTTTTGCGGTATTTTAGGGGCTGCGAAAAAAAATGTCCATACTTGCCGCTCCGTATGCGAAAAAAACGCTATTTTTGCATTGATTTTCAAAAATTATGAATGTTATCAATATTACCGAATCAGAATCTTTATATCATAATCTGGAAAAGATGAGTGTGGGCGAATTGCTTGCGGCCATTCATGAGGAGGACAAGAAGGTTATTCCGGCTGTGGGGCAGACGTTGCCCGTGCTGGAGCCGCTTGTGGAAGGCATCGTGAGCCGTATGAAGCGGGGTGGACGCTTGTTCTACGTGGGGGCAGGCACCAGCGGCCGTCTCGGCATACTCGACGCCTCGGAAGTGCCGCCTACATACGGTGTGAGTGGCGACTATGTTATCGGCATCATCGCAGGCGGCGACCGCGCAATACGGCACCCCGTTGAAGCCGCCGAAGACAACGAGGAAGCGGGCTGGACAGAGCTGACGCGCTTCAATGCTTCCCCGCTCGACACCGTCATCGGTATCGCCGCCTCCGGACGCACCCCCTTCGTGATTGGCGCGGTAAAACATGCCCGCAAAAACGGGCTGCTGACCGGCTGCATCACCAACAACCCTGACACAGAGCTGAGCCATAGCGTGGACTTCGCCCTCGAAGCCATCGTGGGGCCGGAATTTGTTACCGGCAGCACCCGCATGAAGTCAGGTACCGCCCAAAAACTGCTGCTCAATATGATTACCACGTCCGTGATGATTCAACTCGGGCGGGTACGAGACAACAAAATGGTAAACATGCAACTGACTAACAGTAAGTTAGTGATGCGGGGAACCCGGATGCTGGTGGAGCAATTGCACTGCTCCGAGCCGGAAGCCCGCCGTCTGCTGCTGCTGCACGGCAGTGTCGCCAAAGCCCTCGAAAGCGTGGAACCGTTTAACCGCGGAACCGTTTAATTGTTTAATTCCGTACCTCGTGCACTGTATAACCGCTAATTCTTTTCTTTGTCATGAGTTCATTTCTGGTTATTTCTCTTATTGTCGGCTTCTTCGGGATGCTTTTTTTGGTGTCCTATTTCTCTTCGCGGCACAGCACCGGCGAGACGTTCTTCACCGGTAACCGCCATTCGCCGTGGTATTTGGTGGCTTTCGGCATGATAGGGTCCACCATTTCGGGGGTTACTTTCATCTCCGTGCCGGGGGAAGTAGGCGCCAGCGCGTGGACATACCTGCAGTTCCTGCTGGGCAACTTCGTGGGCTACTGGCTGATAGCTTTCGTCCTGATACCGCTCTATTACCGCCTCAATTTAGTGTCTATTTATACGTATCTCGACAAGCGGTTCGGTATTCATTCCTACCGTACCAGTGCGTTCTTCTTCATCGTTTCGCAGTCGATAAGCGCCTCGTTCAGGCTCTATTTAGCGGTGGTAGTGTTGCAGGTGGCTTTCTTTGACCGGATGAATATCCCCTTCTGGCTGACCGTCCTGCTCACGCTGGCAGTTATCTGGCTTTATACGCGGAAAGCGGGCATCAAAACCGTAGTATGGACAGACACTATTCAGACGGTATTCATCCTTGCCGCCGTGGCTATCACCATTGTCGTTATTTCGCGGCATTTTCAGATGAGCATTGGCGGGCTGTGTCGCACCATCGCCGACAACCCGCTTAGCCGCATCTTCGACTGGGACTGGCACTCAAAAACCAATTTTGTGAAGCAGTTTGCCGCCGGTATAGGCATCACTTTTGCCATAAACGGCCTTGACCAGAACATGATGCAAAAGCATTTGACATGCCGTACCCGTCGCGACGCCTGCAAAAACATCGTATGGTTCAGCTTCGCCTTTCTGATAGCCAACATACTGTTTCTGTCGCTGGGCGTATTGCTGTATATCTATGTGGGAAGACAAGGTATTGACATCCCCGCGCATACCGACGACCTCTATCCGATGCTGGCGATAAATTATTTCGGGCCTTTTGTGGGGGCGCTGTTTCTTGCCGGAATCCTGTCGGCCGCATATTCCAGCGCCGATTCAGCGCTCACCGCCCTCACGACCTCATTCTGCATTGACATTCTGAACATCAAGCCCGATGCGCCTGACCGGAAGTCCCTGCGGACATGGGTACATGTGGGCTTTACGCTGCTGATGTTCGCCATCATCACCCTGTTCCGCATCATCAACAACGACAGCGTAGTAACAGCCGTGTTCCGCGTTGCCGGATATACTTACGGGCCTTTGGTGGGACTGTTTTTATTCGGCATGATTACCAAACGTCCCGTGCGCGACCGCTATGTGCCCCTCGTATGCCTGCTCTCGCCTGTGATTTGCGCCGTGTTCAGCTTTAATTCGGAGCAGTGGTTCGGCGGCTATCGCTTCGGCAACGAGTTGCTATTGCTCAACAGTCTGCTGACCTTCGTCGGCTTGTGGGCGCTGTCAAAATCCATGAAAAAATAAAACCACAGAGACACGAACTCCGTACCTGCTGTGGTCAATTGAACAGTGTGTCCCGAAATACAAAGAGGCGTCCCCGCTATGGGAACGCCTCTTTTTGAATTTACGAGTCAGGGCAGACTGTGAAGCCTGCCTTGTGGTTACTTATGGCTTGAAAGTGAACTCGAAGCCCTTATAGTTGTGGGAGGCCACATCAACGACGTATCGGATGACGTGATAGCCCTTGCTCAGGGTGAGCGGGTTGGGGAAGTCAACCCATGCGTTGGCATTTGTCCAGTTGTGCCATCCCCCCTGGCTGGGGCTGACTAAGGTGCCGGAATCGTTATTGCCGGAGCCGTCCACTTCGAGGTGCATCTGGCCGCCGGTGCCAGACAGCCACATTTTTGCCGTATATTGACCGGCGTCTTTCACATATACTGTGTATTGCCGCCATTCGCCGTTGACTACATAGCCGATGTTCTGGCCTCCTGCGGTGCCGCCGGACGTCTCTATACCGGTATTGCTGTCGTTGCCATAGCCGTAGCCATCACCACCGATGTCCCAATTAACAGCCGTAACCACACAGGAGGCGTCTTTCGACAGCACCCACGAACCGTCTGCACGGCTGAAAATTTCCAGGTCTATATCGCGGCTGAATGTGCCGGACGTAACGCGGAGTTTGGCAATTCCCAACGTGGTCTTATTGGCGGTAACTACTCCTGCCGCCGTAACTGTGGCTAAGTCAGGGGTTAATGACGTCCATGTGAACGGCGCATAATCGGCGGTGGACGGGAATGGCCCTACCGTGATGGTCTCAGTATAGCTGACGCCAATTTTGGTGATGTTCGGGTCCGAAATCGCGGTCATCGTGGGCTTTACTACAGTGATGGAGATGTTCTTCTCCACCTCGCCCTGCTTGACGGTGATGACAGCGGTGCTGCCGATAGCGTTGACGTTGGCGGTGATGCGTCCGTCGGGACTGACAGTGGCCACATCTTCGTCAGACGACGACCACTCAAAGAACAGGTCGGTGGCGTCTTCGGGGATGGGTTTGGCTTCCACTTTCACGGGGTAGCCTATCGGCACGTTTAATGTGGAAGGGGCGTCGATGGCGGTGAGCGCTACCGGGGTAGCGGCCACAAACACGAGGATGCTGCGACGCACCTGTCCCTGACTGATAATCACGGTAGTGCGGCCCACGCCGATGCCTTCGAGGACGCCGGCCTGACTGACTTTCACCACATTCTCATCGTTGGAATACC
>JAISSS010000026.1 GCA_031272965.1 Bacteroidales bacterium
ATTTCCACATTCCAAAAACTTTTCCTACTTGTGCACTCACTAATAATCAAAGAAAAAATATATGTACCGTAAAAATGAAAAAATCTAATTTATTGTTAAACATCTTTTTAGCAGCCACACTGTTTACTGGCTGCGACAAAAACAACGGGAACGAGCCGGAAATCTGCACCACAGAAACCGTCGGCATCGAAGACATCGCTTTCGAGAATTATCCGACCGTTGACTGTTCCACTTCGGCGCGGGCAGTGAGCGTGGCAGCCGCCTGCAAACTGCTCGGAATCGACTATTACTGGCGCGAACCCATCGCTTTTGAATGGACAATGGAGCCGGTTGCAGGCGCTGTTCCCGACGAATACAGCGATTTTTTCAGCACCCGTCTGCTGTTTTCAAAGACGCACGGTGCGTTTGAGAATCTGATTAACGGCGTTGCCGACATCATCATCACGCACCGCACGATTTCGCCCGACGAGCAGACGCTTGCCGACGAGAAAGGCGTTTCGCTGATTGAAAAATCCATCGCGCTCGACGCTTTTGTGTTTGTGGTCAATAAAAATAATCCGGTAAAATCGCTCACTGTCAGCCAAATTCAAGGAATTTATACCGGTGAAATAACCAACTGGGCGGAAGTTGGCGGCAACAATGCTGCGATAAAGGTTTTCACACGTCCGCGCAATTCGGGCAGCGAGGAAATTTTCCGTACGCTTGTAATGGGCGATTTGGAACCGGCAGAATTTCCCGAAAGCGATATTGGTTCAATGATTCAGGTCTTCAACGAAGTAATTGATAATGAGGACGGTATCTGTTACACCTTCAACAATTACAAGAATATGGTTGCGCGAAATCCGACCGATGTTGTGCCTGTAATTGCCGTTAATGGCATTTCGCCCACCGAGCAGAATGTCGAAAACCGCAGTTTCCCGTTTATCGCGGAGGTACACGTTGCCATCCGCTCCGATTTAAACCATAACACGTTTGCCTACAAGGTATTTGAATGGTTGCAGACGAAAAATGCGAATACCGTTCTTACCGATTGCGGATTTATCCCATTAAATAAAATCGAGACAGCCGAGCGATTTGGAGTTGATGCAGGAAATTCTCCGTATGGCGGGGCGGTGGAGTGATTGCGTCAAGAGGCGGCCAACTTTAAGTGTAGGTTATGTGCTGTTTTAAGTGAACTGCCAGCTGTAATAATCTTATAATCAGCAACTTATTCAAGATACGGCAATTTTGGTTCCAATAAAAGCAAGAAAAAAGCGAAAAAAAGCGGTCGATTTTGTTGTGCGTAATAAAAAAAGCATTACCTTTGCCGCCGCAAATCGGAATTATGGTTTGTTCATAATGGAAGTGAATTAAGTTGGCCCGTTCGTCTAGTGGTTAGGACGCAAGATTTTCATTCTTGAAGCAGGGGTTCGATTCCCCTACGGGCTACATATTAAAAATTAATAAGTAGAGTATGGCAAATCACCAATCATCGAAGAAGCGCATACGTCAAGATGACAAGCGGCGCTTGGAGAACAGGTACTACGCTAAGACGATGCGTAATGCGGTTCGGAAGTTGCGGGCGACGACCGACAAGGCGGAAGTTGAGGCAGCATTGCCCAAGGTAACTTCCCTGATAGACAAGCTGGCCAAGAAGAGCGTTATTCACAAGAATAAGGCGGCCAATCTGAAGTCGAGCATCGCTATGCATGCCCGGAAGGTCGTCAATGCATAAGCCTTTTCGTTAGTTCGTTCTTTCATAATAAATATTTTAAATAATATAAAACACCTCTTAATCGGGGTGTTTTATTTTTTTTACCGCAAACACTGAACCGGATGGGACTGACTATTAAGAAATGGGCGGAAGAAGACCGTCCGCGCGAGAAGCTGCTGCAACATGGTAGCCGCGCACTGACTGACGCCGAGCTATTAGCAATCCTGCTACGAACCGGTACTACTGCCGAGACGGCCGTGGAACTGGCCCGCCGCATCCTCGCGGCCGTTAATAATGACCTGAACCGCTTAGCACTGTGCAGCATTAACGACCTCATGAAATTTAGAGGCGTTGGTCAGACCAAAGCAATCACTGTTGCCGCCGCAATGGAATTAGCCAAGCGCAAACAAAGGCCCTCAGACAGTCGCTATGTAATTATAACCAGCTATGACATAGCGGTTTACTGCGCCCCATTTCTTGAAGACCTTGACCATGAAGAATTTTGGGCATTGCTGCTCAATAATGCCAATGCTGTTATCGGCAAGGTGCAAATCGGGCGCGGCGGCATTACCGAAGTGTCGGTTGATGTGCGCCTGCTGTTGAAAGCAGCTATTGAGCGGTCGGCCACACGCATTATTCTCGTGCATAATCATCCTTCCGGCAGCATTGAACCCAGTCAGGCGGACATGCGTATAACGGAGAAAATCGTGAGAGCGGCGGCAACCTTAGACATTGACATTCCCGACCACGTAATTATCGGGCACAAACAGTATTTCAGTTTTTATGATGGCGAGCGGTTACCGAAGCGGTAGCCGCTTCAATCAGTTCTGCGCCGCGTTTTGCGCCACCGGCGGCGAGGAATGACTGGCGTACTGCTTCCACGCGGGCATGAATCGTTTCGTCGTTGAGTGCGCGATAGACGGCGTCCCGCAGCAGGGGCGCTTTGAAGCGATTGAAGTTCAGACGGATACCGGCGCCGCTGCGTTCTACGCATCCGGCCACATGCGACTGGTCGTAGGCGATTGGCAGGGTTACTAACGGCAGTGATGCCGAGATGGCTTCACAGACGATGTTCTGACCGGCATGGCACACCACCACGTTCACCGCGTTGAGCAACTGCAACTGCGGAATCAGGGGGCAGATGAGGAAGTTGTCGGGGCAGGCCGGAAACAGGGCCGGGTCAGAGACCATCACCACGTTCAGCGGCTCATTGCCCAATGCCTCCATGACTTTCTCAAAGAACGCCTGCCGCTCGGAATATGCGAATGAGGTGCCGATGCTGACTAAGACGACCGGATGAGGGGGCATTGCACGGAACCGCTCCCAGTCGAAGGGGATATCCCTTTCGGGACGGGCAGTCAGTACCGGCCCGATGAAATGGAAATATTCGGGCAGCCCTGAGTAGCCGAAGAACGCTTCGGAAGTATATACTAATGTCAGGCGGCGCGAGCAGTCGAGACGCTCATCGCCGGCGATGCCTGCTTCCTGCTGGAATTTAACCACCTGTTCGCTTTCCCACTTGTAAATCATGGGCAGCTGCGGGTGGGCAACAATGGCGGCCGGGGCTGTTACCGAGCTGACATATGGCAATTTGCACCGCAATGCTACGACGGCCCCGGCAAACACCTGGTGGTCATTAATTAACACGTCGGGATGGTATTCGTCGAGTTTCTGCTCTATTGCGGCAAGCATGAAGCGGTTCATGGGCAACAGCGCTTTCTCATAGAGGAACAGCAGACTGTCGATGCCATAGACGGTTTGATGCCGCAGTTTTTCGATTTCTTTACGTGCCCATTCTTCCTGGGCGGGGGTGAGGAACGATTCGAGCTGCAGGAAGTCGCCGCCTGCGGGGATTCGGGGGGCTAAGGAGGGGTCAAAACTCCCCCACCCGACCTGATGTCCGCGGCTGAGCAGTTCGGCGCCAATAGCCAGCGTCGGATTCACATGTCCGGGGAAAGGGGGAACGGCGAACAGGAAACGAGCCATAGTTCATATCAATTAATAAGCCCGTCCGCCGCGGCCTTCGATGTAGTTGATGAAAGCGGTGTTCACCACCTTATTTCCGCCGGGAGTGGGATAGTCGCCCGTGAAATACCAGTCGCCGAGGTCATTTGGGCAGGCGGTATGCAGATTGTCAATAGTTTGATACACGAGGGCTACTTCGGCGCGGCAGTCGTCGGGTTTGAGCAGCTCGGCGGCCTTGGCCGATATTTCTTCCGGAGTAAACCGGCTGTATATTTCCTTGACGTAGTTCACAATTTCTTCTTTTGGCAGATTTTGCTGTGCCTTGCATTTTTCATAGACCTCGTCAATGATATGCTGTTTGTCGGGCGCCTCCCTGAGCAGGGCGATGGCGGCGTTGAAGGCGATGAACTTGTCGAGTTCGGCCATATCTATGCCGTAGCAGTCGGGGTATCGGATTTGTGGGGCGGAGGATACGACGACGATTTTTCGGGGATGCAGGCGGTCGAGGATTTTGAGAATGCTTTTTTTCAGCGTGGTGCCGCGCACGATAGAGTCGTCGATGATGACTAACGTGTCGCGGTTTTCGTGGATGACGCCGTAGGTAACGTCATAGACGTGTCCCACGAGGTCGTCGCGGCTGGCGTCGTCAGAGATGAACGTCCGCAGTTTCACGTCTTTGATGGCTATTTTTTCCACACGGGCCTCGTAGGAGATGATACGCTCCAGTTCTTCTTCGGAGAGGCGGCCGTTGGCCTTTCTGATTTGCAGTTTTTTCCATTCGAGCAGGTGAGCGCGGATGCCGCTGAGCATGCCATAGAAGGCGGTTTCGGCGGTGTTGGGGATGTATGAGAACACGGTATTTTCGATGCTCTCGCCGACATTGTCGGTGTTCCAGCCGAGGCTTTTGATGATGATAGGGGCCAGCAGTTGTCCCAGCATTTTGCGTTCCTTATAGATATCGGAATCGCTACCGCGGGAGAAATAAATCCTTTCGAAGGAGCAGGAGCGGCGTTTATGCGGAACGCGCACCATTTGGGTAGAGTAGTCACCATTTTTCCTGATGATGAGTGCCTCGCCGGGCTTTATTTCGCGTACTGAGGCGCCGGAAACGGCCATAACGGTTTGGATGACGGGGCGTTCAGAGGCCACAACAACTATCTCGTCGTCAGCATACCAGAAGGCGGGGCGGATTCCCCATGGGTCGCGGGCTACGAAGGCGTCGCCATGTCCCATCAGGCCGGCAATAGCATAGCCGCCGTCCCAGTCTTTGCTGGCGCTTTCCAGAATCGACTGAATATCAAGGGTGTTCTCGATGAGCGGCGATATTTCGCGGTTGGAATAGCCCTCGTTCTTGTATTGGCGGAACCGCAGCTGGTTCTCCTCGTCGAGGAAGTGTCCCACTTTTTCGAGGATAGTTACGGTGTCGGTATAGTTTTTGGGGTGTTGACCCAGCTCTATCAGCTTTTGGAAGAGTTCGTCGGTATTGGTGAGGTTAAAGTTGCCTGCCAGTACTAAAGTTCTTGATTTCCAGTTATTTTGGCGCATTACGGGGTGCACAAATTCTATGCTGTTATTGCCGAATGTTCCGTAACGGAGGTGTCCGAGATAGAGTTCTCCGGCGAAGGGCACGTGTTGATATACCCAGTTGACGTCGTCAACGTCATCAGCGGCGCCCGTTTTGAGGGCTTTTTTCATGCTTTTGCCGATTTTGTGGAACACGTCGCGGATGGGGTTAACTTCGATGGAGCGGAAGCGGTTGATGTATTCCTGACCGGGTTGCAGGTTCATTTTCACGCCTACCACGCCGGCGCCGTCCTGCCCGCGGTTGTGCTGTTTCTCCATCAGCAGGTACAGCTTGTTGAGGGCGTATCGCCAGGTCCCGTACTTCTTGTGGTAATAATCCAGCGGTTTGCGCAGCCGGATTACTGCTATTCCACATTCATGTTTTATCTGGTCGCTCATAGTTGCTCTTTTAGTATTATCATTCGTGGGGCGCAGCGCTGGCCAGACGGGGGAACTGAATCTGGTCGGGGGCGATGAAGGCGTTGGGATAGAGGCCTGTTAATTTCTGTTTCATCTTCATGGCCTCGCTTTTTGTGCGGTAGTCGCCAACCCGCACTTTGAAATCGGGGCTTACAAAGGTTACATATACTGTTTCACCGGGGAACTGGCGGAGAAATTCGGTGCGGCGACTGTTCGCGCTTTCCATGGCGCCTTCGCCGGAACGGGCAAAGATTTCGACGCGCCATCCGTCAATGCTGTTCTTCTTCCGGTTATGTTCTACATGATTGCGCAGCAATGCTGTGATACGGCTATCCTGCCGCACGTGGGCACCAAGAAGCCGCTCCGCATTTGCGCCGGGACCCTGGGCATATACGCTCGAAGTGATACAAATAGAAATTATTCCTGCTAATATGAATCTCATCTGAATTTCGTTCTACACAACAAAGGTAAGCCTATTTTTCATTGCCCGTTCAAAAAAGAACCGAAAAGATGCTGTTCGTAAACAAAAAATCACTATTGATAAATTTTGGTTAACCAAATGGTTGACGCCGCAAATCGCAGAATATGTGAACGGGGACAGCCGGGTTCCGAAGAGCGCCGGGCGGTAATCGGTTGTCAGTTCGGAAAAAAGTATTAACTTTGCCCGCAAAAATCAGATTTTGGATTCAAAGATAAAAGAAGAGATATACGGCTTGTTTGAAGCCTGTTTCGGGGAAGCGGCGAGTTATATGGAGATGTTGCCGCCGTCCGGCTCGTATCGGGAATATTGCCGCCTGAAGAGTGCGTCTCACACGGCGATAGGGGCATATAATCGCGATGTGCAGGAGAACCGTGCCTTCCTGTCGTTTTCGCGGCACTTCCGTGCACAGGGTGTTAACGTCCCTGAAATTTATGCCGTTAATACCTTGGGTACCTGCTATTTGCAGGAAGATTTAGGGAGTCTTACGCTGTTCGACTTCCTCACCGGGGAGCGGCAAAAAGGCGATTTCCCGGATGCGGTCATTGCCGTCTATAAGCAGGTACTCAATGAGTTGCCGAAGATACAGGTCGTTGCGGGCGCGGGGATAGACTATACCTGCTGTTACCCGCGGGCGGCTTTCGACAAGCAGTCGATGATGTGGGATTTGAACTATTTTAAATATTATTTTTTGAAGCTGGCTCATATTCCTTTTGACGAGCAGGCGTTGGAAGATGATTTTGAGCGGTTCACGCAGTTCCTGCTGTCGGCGGATACCGGCTATTTTCTGTTCCGTGATTTCCAGTCGCGCAATATCATGCTGCATAAGGGGACGGTGTATTTCATTGACTATCAGGGGGGGCGCAAAGGGGCGCTGCAATATGACCTCGCCTCGCTGCTCTATGACGCCAAAGCCGGAATCCCGCAGGATGTCCGTAACATGCTGTTAGAGTATTACTTGGACGTGTTGCAGCGGTATGTACAGCCCTTAGACAGGGAAGCGTTCCGCTCATATTTTACGGGCTATGTACTCATCCGAATAATGCAGGCGATGGGGGCATACGGCTTTCGCGGGTTTTACGAGAAGAAGGAGCATTTCCTGAAGAGTATTCCCTACGCGCTCGACAATCTGCAATATCTGCTGCAAAGCAGCCGGATGGCGGCGCAGTTACCCGAACTGTACCGCGTGTTGTCGGATGTGGCCGAATCCGAAGAGTTGCGGGCTATCGGGGCAGCCGATGAGTTGACGGTCAGTGTGGTCAGTTTTTCCTATCGGAAGGGGCTGCCGGCCGACCCGTCCGGCAATGGCGGCGGCTTCGTGTTCGACTGCCGCGCCCTGAAAAATCCGGGGCGGCTTGATGAATACCGGATGCTGACCGGCAAAGACCCGTCTGTGGCGCAATTTTTGAAGGCCTTGCCGGAGACGGAACCGTTTCTCAGCAATTGTTTCGGGCTGGTAGAGCATACCATAAAGGTATATCTGCAGCGCAACTATACGCACCTTACGGTGGGCTTCGGATGCACCGGCGGGCAGCATCGGTCGGTGTATTCTGCGGAACGTATGGCCACTTTCCTGCGCAACTTCCCTGTCCGTGTGAAACTCACACACAGGGAGCTGGAAAAAGCGGGCAAATAGAGGCTGTTTTTTGTGATTCAGGCCTGCGACCAGTATGCGCAGTCTTTCAGGCGGCTGATAGTGTCGGCGGGGTCGGGCGCCTGGAAGACGAAGCTGCCGGCCACGAGCACGTCAGCGCCGACCGCGTAGAGGCGGCGGGCGGTGTCGAAGTTCACGCCGCCGTCAACTTCGAGCAGCGTGACGGCGTTCTTGCGCAGAACCAGCTCTTTGAGGCGGGCTACTTTGGCGTAGGTGTTCTCAATGAACTGCTGGCCGCCGAAGCCCGGATTGACGGACATGAGCAATACTATGTCGGCGTCGGTGATGATGTCTTCGAGCAGGGCGACGGGAGTGTGCGGGTTGAGGCTCACGCCCGCTTTCATGCCGGCCTGACGGATGCGGCCCAGCGTCCGGTGCAGGTGCCGACAGGCCTCGTAATGGACGGTCAGCAGGTCGGCGCCGGCCTCCTGAAAGGCCTCTATATAGCGATCCGGCTCAACAATCATCAGATGTACATCCAACGGCTTTAATGCGATGGTCTTCACCTGACTGATTACCGGCAGCCCAAAGGATATGTTCGGCACGAAAGAGCCGTCCATCACGTCGCAGTGAATCCAGTCGGCGGCGCTGTCGTTGAGCATGCGGATGTCCGCGCCCAATTGCAGGAAGTTGGCGGACAGTATGGAGGGGGCTACAAGGTTTTCGCGCATACTTTATTCCCCGTGCATGGAAATCAGAAATTCCTCGATAGAGTTGGTCTTCATGAGGCGGTCGTTGATAAACTCCATTGCTTCCACGGAGTTCATGTCGCTCATGATTTTGCGCAGAATCCATATTCTGTCCAGGATTGCCCGGGAGACGAGCAGGTCGTCGCGGCGGGTGCTGGAGGCCACGATGTCCACGGAGGGGAATATGCGCTTGTTCGACAGCTTGCGGTCTAACTGCAGTTCCATATTGCCGGTTCCTTTGAACTCCTCGAAAATCACGTCGTCCATTTTGGAGCCGGTTTCGGTGAGGGCTGTGGCCAGGATGGTCAGCGAGCCGCCTTCTTCGATATTGCGGGCGGCGCCGAAGAAGCGCTTGGGTTTATGCAGGGCGTTGGCATCGACGCCGCCGGAGAGCACTTTGCCGGAGGCGGGGGCCACGGTGTTGTAGGCGCGGGCAAGACGGGTGATAGAATCTAAGAGTATTACCACATCATGGCCACATTCTACTAAGCGCTTGGCTTTTTCGAGCACCATTCCGGCGACGCGGACGTGTCTTTCGGCGGGTTCGTCAAAGGTGGAGGAAATCACCTCCGCATTGACGCTGCGGGCCATGTCGGTAACTTCTTCCGGGCGCTCGTCGATGAGCAGCACTATCATATATACTTCGGGGTGGTTGGCGGCGATAGCGTTGGCGATTTCCTTGAGCAGCATGGTTTTACCCGTCTTGGGCTGTGCCACAATCAGGCCGCGCTGGCCCTTGCCTATCGGCGAGAAGAGGTCCACTACGCGGGTTGACAGGTTGTCATGGCCCTTTCCGGTGAGGTTGAACTTCTTGTCGGGGAACAGCGGGGTGAGGTGGTCGAAAGGAACGCGGTCGCGGATGTAGTCGGGAGTGCGGCCGTTGATTTCGATGACCTTTATGAGGGGGAAGTATTTTTCGCCTTCGCGGGGGGGCCGGATTGTGCCTTTCACGGTGTCGCCGGTTTTCAGGCCGAAGAGTTTCACCTGCGACTGGGACACATAGATGTCGTCAGGGGATGACAGGTAGTTGTAGTCGGGCGAGCGCAGGAATCCGTAGCCTTCGGGCATAATTTCGAGGACGCCGGAATTGGCGATGATGCCTTCGAAGTCGTAAGGTTTTTCGGCCATTTTCTCGTATGGTGGGGCCGGCAGGGGCTGTCTCTCCGCCGGTTGGGGCTGTGGGGCGGCTATCGGCTTCTCGACGGGTTGGGGCCGGTCGGGCTGGCGGTCGAAGGCGGAGCGTTCTGCCGGCCGTTTAAAGAGTTCGCGGTTTTTCGGTTTTTTTGAGGCAGGGGGGGTAACAGCTATGGCGTCCTGCATTTCGGGGGACACCTCCGGCAGGGGGAGTTCCTGGTCGGCAGTGGCGGGGTCGTCGGCGGGCGGGGTCGGACGGTCTGCCCGCTGCTCGTATTGACGGCGGGCATCGTCAACAACCCGTGCCGCTTTTATGATAGTGGCGCGGCGCTTTTCCACATCGTCCGGCGCGGGCACGGCAGCCGTCGGTGCCGCAGGCTGTCCCTCGACCTTCTTGCGGGGACGACCGCGTTCCTTCCTGTCCACAACAATCGGTTCCGGTTTGCGCTCTGATGCGATAATGGCCTGGGTATCAAGTATCTTATAAATCAAGTCCTGTTTCTTATAGGACTCTACTTTTTTGATTTCAAGCTTCTTCGCTATTTCCCGCAAGTCGGGCAGTAACTTTTGGCCTAATTCAATGATGTCATACATATTTGAAATCGTTTTTGTTCCAAAAAATATCAGGTATTGATTTTTATTTGGATTATTCTTATTCTTGTTAATGAAATAACGCGCAAATATAGGTATTTTTTCAATACGCTGTTCTTTTGGGGGTTAAAAAACTTTCTCATATCATTATTTTTTTAATTTCTTAAACATTCGCGCATTTTTGTGGTTATTAAAGTAGAAAACAGACTTGTAAGAGCATGAGACAGTTAAGAATCAGGAAGCAGATTACGAACAGAGAATCTGTTTCATTAGACAAGTATTTGCGCGAGATAGCGTCAATACCGATGCTTACGGCGGCGCATGAGGCGGAACTTGCCCGCCGCATCCGCTGCAACGACAGTGAGGCGTTCCGGGAGCTGGTTACCGGCAATCTGCGCTTTGTGGTGTCGGTGTCCAAGCAGTATCAGAACCAGGGGCTTAGTTTGCCCGACCTCATCAATGAGGGGAACCTCGGGTTGGTCAGGGCGGCCCGCCGGTTTGATGAGACGCGGGGCTTCAAGTTCATATCCTATGCGGTGTGGTGGATTCGGCACTCTATATTGCAGGCGCTGGCCGAGCATGCCCGCATCGTCCGGCTGCCCCTCAACAGAATCGGCAATATTAACAGGATGTTGCGCACCGCCGCCCGCCTCGAGCAGGAGCTGCTGCGCGAACCCACCGCCGCAGAAGTGGCCCGCGCACTCGACACGACGCCGGACGCGGTGGAAGCAGCCCTCACCGGCGCCCTTATTCCCTGCTCTATGGACGCCCCCATCGGCGACAATGACGAGTTCACCCTCTATGACATCACCGGCGACGACAACTCCCCCGCCCCGGACGCCCGCCTGATGAAGAAATCGCTCGCCACAGAAATCGAGAGAATTATGGCTTCCCTCGACAGCCGCGAAGCCGACATCCTGCGATACTCATTCGGACTGAACGACTTCCCGCAATGCTCTACTAACGAGATTGCCCGAATAATGGGCCTTACAAAAGAACGGATACGGCAACTGCGGGAACAAACTATTAAGAAGCTGCAAAACAGCCGCCAAAATCAGCTGCTGAAAGGCTATCTGTGAGTTATTTGCTACTCCTGACTTCGTCATTGCGACACCCTGAAAAGTTTCGCAAAAATCGCAAATACATTGATATTCAATGATATACAGAAGTGTTAAAATTGGGGTGATAAAGTCAGGAAATGAATATCGTTTATCGTACCTGATTTTGCTTCCCTGCATCCCATCGGGATTGCAGATTTGCTGCCTTTGGGTATTATCAATGTTCATTAAAATAGACTGCTCAAGCAAATGAAAATATATGAATATCGGAACGGCACATCAAAACGTCCCCCCCAAAACGTCCCCAACCGTCCCAAACCGTCCCAAACCGTCCCAACCGTCCCAACCGTCCCAAAACCGTCCCAACCGTCCCAACCGTCCCAACCGTCCCAACCGTCCCAAAACCGTCCCGTTAGTACAATAAAATAAATATCGTTTATCGTACCTGATTTTGTTTCCCTGCAATCCCATCGGATTGCAGATTTGCTGCCTTTAGGTACGATAAACGATATTCTTTCTATATTATTATAATATTCAACTCACCAGCCCGGACTTTGAACCAGATTGGGGTCAACGTCAAGCTGGCCCAATGCTATGGGGAGCAGGTAGTCTATCTGGCGGAACTTTATCTCGTCGCA
>JAISSS010000070.1 GCA_031272965.1 Bacteroidales bacterium
CGCTATTTCTACGACATGAACCTGAAAATGCCCGAACGCGCGGAAATCCACTTTGAAGCCGGCGGGCACTTCCCGTTCCTGACACATGCCATCCCGTTTCTCGATAAATGGCTGATAACTTACTGAAGCCGTTTTACAGTATCCAGAAACCCAGCGAGACGAGGAACATCCTGTTAGCTGACGAGTTGATAGTGGCAACATCGGACTTGTAGAGGTCGCTGAAGCCGCGTTCCAGGCGGACGTCAAGCGAGAACTTCAGTACGTCCACGCCGAGACCGTATTGCAGCCCCCAGGTGTTCTTGATGTTATCTTTGTTGAACTGGGCGGTGTTTTGCGGGTCAGTGATTTTCTTGTCGGTAACGAAAGAGAAGACCGGCCCTGCATTGAGGCGCAGGTTAGCTACTTTCAGATTGAGGAGTTTTACGCCCAGCAGGAGCGGGACGTCAATCATCTTGGTGTCGAACTTCACCGCATCCTGATTGCTCAGGCTAAGTTTGCCCCCTTTGGATGTGAAATATCCCTCCGGCTGCACGTAGAAGTTCTTGATATTAAAGCGTAATGCGGCGCCCACATGGTAACTGCTGAGGTTGCCATTTTTGTATTCCTGGCTCAACTTGGTGGTGAGTTTGGAACTCGAATAGCCGCCTTTGAGACCGATTTTTACCGGCAGTTCGGCGAATGCAGACATGGAGCCGAGCAGCAATGCTGCGGCCAAACTTAACTTCTGTAATCCTAAGAATCTCATAATAATCACTTTTTAAAGTTTCTATCAAAAAATTATTTTACGGGTACAAAAATAATGCCTTTTTTTATTCTTGCATACCCCCAAAAGTATGTTTTTTCAAGGGAATGTAATTATTTTTCATGTGCGTCGTGTTCATGCACTCCCAATACGGAGCGTCCTGAGGGGTCAGCATTGTTACGGAAGGATTCGTCCCAAGCCAGGGCCTCGGCGGTGCTGCAGGCAATAGAGGGCACCGATGGCACGGTCAATGCGGCCTGGTCAGAGGGGAAATGCTCCTCAAAGATGGTGCGGTACAGGTACTCTTCTTTCGACATCGGCGTATTGATAGGATAGCGGAAGTGGGCATTGGCCATTTGCTCGTCGGTAACTTTGTCATTGGCCATTTGTTTGAGGGTATCAATCCAGCCGTAGCCAACGCCGTCGGAGAACTGTTCTTTCTGGCGCCAGGCCACGCTTTCGGGCAGTATATCTTCAAAGGCTTTTCGGACGACCCATTTTTCCATACGTCCGTTTCCGGCCATCTTATCTCTGGGATTCAGGCGCATTGCCACGTCCATAAATTCCTTGTCGAGGAATGGCACACGGCCTTCTACGCCCCATGCGGCCAGCGACTTGTTGGCACGCAGGCAGTCATACAGATGCAGTTTGTCGATTTTGCGGAGTGTTTCCTTGTGGAACTCTTCTGCGTTCGGCGCTTTATGGAAATAGAGATAGCCGCCGAAAATCTCGTCGGCGCCTTCTCCTGTGAGCACCATTTTGATGCCCATTGAGCGGATTACGCGGGCCAGCAGATACATTGGCGTGGAGGCGCGCACGGTGGTAACATCGTATGTCTCAATATGATAGATGACATCGCGTATGGCATCCAATCCCTCTTCGATAGTGTAGTGTATTTCGTGGTGTATAGTTCCGATATAGTCGGCCACGGTGCGGGCGGCGGCCAGGTCGGGTGAACCTTTCAACCCGATAACGAAAGAGTGCAACTGCGGCCACCATGCTTCCTTCTCGCCCCCTGATTCCACGCGGTGGGCGGCATATTTCTTTGCTAAGGCGGATGTAACTGACGAATCGAGGCCGCCTGACAGCAATACGCCATACGGGACGTCCGACATGAGCTGTCGCTGTACGGCCTGTTCCATAGCTGTGCGCAGGGCGTCAATGCTGGTAATATTATCTTTCACATTATCATAGCTCATCCAGTCGCGCGTCCACCAGCGGCGGATTTCGCCGTCTTTGCTGTAGAGGTAGCTGGCGGGCGGAAATTCCTGTATTTTTGTGCAATAGCCTTCCAGCGCCTTCAGTTCGGAGGCCACATAGAACTGGCCGAGGCTGTCCCACCCCATATACAGCGGGATGATGCCTATATGGTCGCGGCCTATCAGGTAGGCGTCATTTTCCTCGTCATAAAGCACGAATCCGAAGATGCCGCTAAGGTCATCTAAGAAGGCTGTTCCTTTTTGGCGGTACAGCGCTAAGATGACCTCGCAGTCGGAACCTGTTTGATACTCGTAATCTCTTGTTTTTTCCCTGATTTCCAGGTGATTATATATTTCGCCATTAACGCCCAATATCAGTTTGCGGTCTTTGCTGTACAGCGGCTGGCCACCGGATTCGGGGTCAACAATAGAGAGCCTTTCATGCGCGATTATTGCCTTCGGGCCACAATAAATGCCGGACCAGTCCGGCCCGCGATGCCGTATCTTCTTCGACTGTTTCAATACCTGTACGCGCAAGCTCTGCGCATCGGTCTTTAAATTAAAAACACCTACTATTCCGCACATATTTATCTTCTCATTTAATTAAATGCAGTTATGTCTAAATTTTTACGCTGCAAAACTATACATTTTGCTTTAACTGACAATCCCAATTTGACAAAATTCCATACGTTTAAACTATTTCTTAACAAATATTGCTGTTTTTGACTTTTATATTATTGAACAAAAGTTCAAATAATATATTTCACAGATGCTTGCATAACAGGCATTTACCATCCCAAAAACAACATGCCGACCGCGCTAAGCAGGATGATAAGTCCTGCTACCAGATGCATATACCGTTCCTGGTGCTGCAGGCGGATTAGTGCCACCCCGCGACGTCCGAGATACACCAGAGCCAGCATAGTGGCAATGGTAACGGCGCCGAATACACCCGCAACGAGGAACATAACCGCAGGCCGGTGTTCAAAGGCCGGCGCCAGCAGGATTGGAATTAGCACTTCGCACGGGCCGAAGACAAATATGAGGAACAGCAGCCATGGCGTCAAGCGGGTGTTGTCGCCTGCGGATTCGCTCATGGGAAGATGCTCAAATTCGCGAATCGACTTGGGCTTCAGGAACGTCGGCAGATGGGTATGATGTGCATGATGCAGATATTTGTAAATCCCGTAGAGAGTATAGCCCAATCCGAAAGCGAACAGCATCCATCCTACAATATTGCCGCGAAACGCCTCTATTGATTCCAAGCGGTTGAGGCTCACCCCGAGCAGGATGCCCACCGCACCGATGATTATTGAACTGCCCACATGCCCCACCCCCGAAATGAACGTTATCCACAGGGTCTTGGTCATGCTCCAGTTTCGCGCCTTTCCCAGCACGATGAAGGGTAGGTAGTGGTCAGGCCCAAGCACGGTATGAATAAAGCCGGTAGTCAGTGCAAGAAAAATGAGATTATACATGTTGTTGTTATTACAGATTAGTTAGCTGGTTGATGAGGGAAGCCTGGCAGGCCGCGCCGAAGCCGTTATCGATGTTCACCACGCTCACTCCGGCGGCGCAACTGTTAAGCATTGACAGTAGTGCCGCAATGCCGCCCAGATTGGCGCCATATCCTACGCTGGAGGGGACGCCGATAACCGGTTTGTCAACCATGCCGCCCACAACGCTGGCCAATGCACCTTCCATTCCGGCGATTACGATGATGACCCGTGCCTGCCGGATTGCTTCTATCCGCGCAAACAGGCGATGAATGCCGGCCACACCGACATCGTAGAACGTCTCTGTGCGGTTGCCTAAGAAACGCGCTGTTATTGCGGCCTCTTCCGCCACGGGCATATCTGACGTGCCTGCGGCAACTATGGCGATGCGGCCCTTCTCGGCAGGCGGTTCCATGTTCCATGACACTGCTCTGGCGAGGGGATGGTAAACGGCGTCGGGCACGATTTCCAGTATCGCCGTGGCCATGTCCGGCGTAACGCGCGTAGCGAGGATGTCATGCCGCTGCTCATACATGCGTTGCGCGATGAGGCGCACCTGCTCTACTGTTTTTCCGCCGGCATATATCACTTCGGGAATACCGGTACGCGCTCTGCGGCCCATGTCTAAAACGGCAATGCCCATATCGGCAATACTCTGCCCCGACAGCTGCGCCACCGCCTCCGGCAAGGCCAATACTCCCCGCCGGTATTGCTCTAAAATATCTTCAAGCTGCTTCATAGTCTCAAATTGACGCCGTAAAGGTAACACTTTTTTTGAAACCGGTAACATTTAACCCGGCCATGTACAGGGCATCAGGTTCAGTGCATGAGTATCCACGCTATCACTTTGGCGTCGGCGAGGGTGAATTGCAGGCTGGATTTTTCGTTAGGCTGATGCGGGTTGCAGTATATTTTTGAGCCGACGACGGCATGATGTCCCAGGTTGCGGATGTCAGCGGCAAATGTTCCGCCACCGATGCCGATTATTTTGGCGTCCACGCCGTTAACCGCTTTCACGGCTTCGGCATATTTCCGTACTAACGGGGCATCTTTGGGCGTCGCCTGTGATGTATTACGGTTAACAAATTCATAATTTACCTGTACACCGTATTTTATCTCAATTTCGCGGGTGATGGCGCCGACTTCCCCAATGAACATCTGTTCGGTATATTGCGACAAAACACGGCTGTCCATATAGAACACATCAATTCCAGGGACGGTATTTATGTTGGGGACATTTGCTTCTTTCTTAGTTGGTTCAAAGGTACTCACGGGCGGGTCGAACAGCTCGTCGCGGGCATCGAACCGTGCATACAGGCGGTCGCGCAGCTGTATTGCCAGATGGCTTCCCGCGTAGAAGGCATTAATACCGTCGAATGGATGGGCTCCGTGGCACTGCTGTCCGGTAACTGTAAATTTCAGCCAGAAGAGGTTTTTTTCGGCGATTTCTATTTCGCTGCCGTCCGCGTTGCCCGAATCCTGCACGATGAAGTCGTCGTGAGGGCCGAACATGTCAGGGCATGTTTCGAGCAGATGCCGCAGGCCATATTTGTTGCCTGTTTCCTCGTCCGACAGCAGTATAATTCCCAGATTAACAGGTATTTGTGTGTCAGTCTCTTCGATGGCATGCAATACGGTAAGGGCGGCCGCAATGGCCTGCTGGTTGTCTTCCACGCCGCGTCCGTAAATTGTGTCGCCGTCGGCGTCGAGTGTAACTTCAAAAGGGGGCGTGTTCCACAGGGCGAGGTCTCCTTCCGGCACCACGTCGATGTGTGCCATCAGCCACAGTGTGCGACTGCGGTCCAATCCATAGCGCTTTGCGACAATGTTGGGCCGCACTCCGCCGTCAGCATCGGGACAGCTTGCGTCGGCATGGAAATATTCGTCAAAGTGGAACTTTTTAAGCTCGCTTTCAAGGTATTGAGCTTTTTGCCATTCCCCGCGTCCACCGTTGGCGGGCGATACTGCCCGCAGGCGGGTCATGTTCTGTTGCAGTTCCAGCACATAGTTTCGCAGGCGGGATATTGCAGTAAAGAGTTTTTCCATATCATTTTATTGAGAGTTCTTCGATACATTTTTGCAGGCTGTCCCGCCAATAGGGGATTTCCATGCCATATACGGTTTTGATTTTTTCTTTCGACAGTACGCTGTAGGAAGGGCGTTTTGCGGGTGTGGGATATTCTGATGTGGCGACAGGCGATATGCGGCAACTGATGCCGCCAAATTCGTGGATTGCTTTGGCGAAGTCATACCAGCTGCATACGCCCTCGTTGGTGTAGTGGAATATGCCGGGCGTCCATGCTGTCTGTCCGGCGGCGGAGCGGCTGATGATGTGCAGTATGGCACGGGCTAAGTCGGCCGCGCAGGTAGGTGTTCCCACCTGGTCATAGACCACTTTAAGGCTGTCGCGTTCTCGGCCAAGCCGGAGCATGGTCTTCACGAAGTTATTGCCGAATATGGAATACAGCCATGCGGTGCGGATGACCACTGCGGTGGGATTTTCTTTCAGCAGAGCGATTTCGCCGTTAAGTTTGGTCTTCCCATATACCGATTCGGGGCTGGTCATATCATCCTCTGTATAGGGGACGCATCCGGTGCCGTCGAACACATAGTCTGTGGAAATATGTACTATCCGGCAGTCATAAGTACGGCCGATTTTGCCAATCCATGCCGGGACTTTAGTATTGAGCAACCGCGCCAGCTCGTCGTCGCTCTCGGCCACGTCAACGGCAGTATAGGCCGCGCAGTTAATCACATATTTCGGCCGCGTCTGCCGGATAAATGCGTCAACCGCTTCGGGATTGGAGAGGTCTAATTCCTGTATATCCGTAAAAACATACTCGAAATCGGGAAAGTTAGCAGCCTGTCGCCGCACCTCGTTACCTAATTGTCCATTAGCGCCCGTAATTAATATCTTATTCAATATCATGCTCACAAAATATTCCACAAAGATAATTCAAAAAATTGACTTGGCAAAAAAAGCTCATGCAGAGGCATGGCGGGTGCAGTTACCTTAATAATAAGCTAAGATTATTGCACTAAAATAAGCCATAACTCAAAATTCAAAATTCAGAATACGTTTTCGTCCGCTTTTATATCTACTTTTGCGGCCTGATTTCAGAAACGACAAAATGGAAAAAGTATTTTATCCGAAGTTGCTGGGCGTCTTGAAGAAAGGGTACAGCAGGAAGCAGTTTACTGCCGATTTGTTTGCGGGCGTCATAGTAGGCGTAGTTGCGTTGCCGTTAGCCATTGCATTCGCGGTGGCGTCCGGGGTGTCGCCGGAGCGGGGGCTTATCACGGCCATTGTAGCGGGATTTTTGATTTCGTTGCTGGGGGGCAGTCGCGTACAGATAGGCGGGCCTACAGGCGCATTTATCGTTATTGTGGCCGGAATAGTGCAGACACAGGGCCTTGACGGGCTTATGATTTCGACCATTCTGGCCGGCTTTATCATGATTTTGCTGGGCGTTCTGCGGCTGGGGGCGTTGTTGAAGTTTATTCCGCATCCGTTAATTGTGGGATTCACCAGCGGCATAGCGCTGACCATTTTCAGTACGCAGATTCCGGACGTGTTCGGCCTGCATATTGAAAATGTCCCGTCTGACTTTATCGGGAAGTGGGTATCATACGTTCATAATTTCAGCCATATAAACTGGACTGCTTTTGCTATTACGCTGATTACAATAATTGTGTCTGTGGGGTTCCGGAGAATCACTGCGCGGATTCCCGGTTCGATAGTGGCGATACTGCTCGTTACGGCGGGGGTAAATATGCTGGGCCTTGATGTCGATACCATCGGTTCCATTTTCGGGACAATTCCCCAGAGTATTCATCTGTCGGCGCCGGTGTTCGATGCCTCGAAGCTTGACGCCTATCTGTCGGCGGCGTTGACTATTGCGTTGCTTGGCGGCATTGAATCGTTGCTGTCGGCGGTGGTAGCTGACGGTATGATTTCGGGGAACCACCGTTCAAATACGGAGCTGATAGCACAGGGCATAGCCAATGTAGTAACGCCGTTTTTCGGGGGTATTCCGGCCACCGGCGCCATAGCCCGCACGGCCACTAACGTGAAGAACGGCGGACGCACCCCTGTTGCGGGCATTATTCATGCCATCACACTGCTGCTCATCATGCTGTTTTTCGGGCGGTGGGCAACGCTGATTCCCATGTCGTGCCTGGCCGGTATCCTCGTGGTGGTGTCCTATAACATGAGTGAGTGGCGTTCATTTGTCAACATCCTCAAAGGTTCGCGCTTCGACGTGCTGATTTTGACGGTTACTTTCCTGCTGACGGTATTAGTTAACCTGACCTTCGCCATCGAAATCGGCGTAGTGCTGGCGGCCTTGCTGTTTATGAAGCGTATGGCTGACGTTAATCAGTCGTTCACGGAGAAGGATTCCGACCTTTTGGAGAACTATTCCGACCTGCCGAAGGAATTGGGTATTTATGAAATCAGCGGGCCGTTCTTCTTCGGCTCGGCCAAGAAATACCGCTCCACTATTGAGCAGGTGGGCATCAAGTCGAAAGTGTTGATAATCAGGATGCGGCACGTTCCGTTTATTGATGCTACCGGCTTAAAGAACCTCAAAGATATGGTGCGGCAAATGCAGCAGTCCGGTACGCGCATTGTCCTGTCGGGGGTGCGTCCGGAGGTGATGCAGTCGCTGGAAAAGGATGGCTTCTTCACCATCGTGCCGTCAGTTGACGTGCTACCCTCGTTTGACGAGGCCCTCAAACGGGGCAAAGAGCTGCTGTAAAAAGCGCCTGTAAATATTATCAACTATTGTTTATATCATTGTAAAATGCTGTAAATCAGTTGTATAAATTTTATTTTCAACATAATATTGACACATATTGGCGCGTTCAGGTTAAAGATTTTCTTTTCTGTCTGCCAATTTTAAATTTACCTTTGCAGACATATTGAAAAACGGGAAAAGTAAATGACAAACAATTCTTATATGGTAAAAAGAAATATTGCCGTAGTTTACGGTGGGGATTCATCGGAATATGTGGTTTCGGTGAAAAGCGGGCAGAATGTTTTTAACAGCATTGACGCCACGCTGTTTAATAAATGGCTCGTGGAAGTGCACGGGCAACAGTGGACCGTTATTGATGGCGGCGAGGCCGTGCCTGTTGAGCGCAGCGACTTCAGTTTTATGCGTCGGCAGCAAAAAATCCGCTTCGATTTTGTCTATATTATCATTCACGGTACGCCGGGGGAAGACGGCATCCTGCAAGGTTATTTCGACCTGCTCGGAATCCCCTACTCTACTTGTGGCGTACAAGCGTCAGCATTGACCTTTAATAAGCACTACTGTTCAAATTTCCTGCGCACATTCGGAATCCCCATGGCGCCATCGGTGTTGGTGCGGCGCCATGAGCCGGTTGACGTACCTGCAATTACCGCAATTACCGGCCTTCCTGCATTCGTGAAGCCCAATGCCGGAGGTTCCAGCTTCGGCGTAACCAAAGTGAAATCGGAGGCCGACCTTGACGCCGCCATCCTCAGCGCATGGGCAGAGAACAGCGATGCATTAGTTGAAGCCTTCATCGAAGGCCGTGAATACACCTGTGGACTGGTAAAACTCCGTGCCCGTGAAACAGTGTTCCCCGTAACAGAGGTCATCCCCCGCAACGAGTTCTTCGACTACGAGGCCAAATATACCAAAGGCATGACCGAAGAAATCACGCCGGCGCGGTTAGACGATGCCGACACCCGCCATGTTCAGACATTGGCAGCCAAAATATATTCCCTGTGCGGATGCAGCGGCATTTGCCGTATAGACTTCATCCGTAAAGACAGCACTTTCTATTTCCTCGAAGTTAATACCACGCCGGGCATGACCGAAACGAGCTTCATCCCCCAGCAGGTGAAAGCCGCCGGATTGAACCTTAGCGAACTGTTAACCGAAATTATCAACGACAAACTGAACTGACCATGCCTGCCGGAGAACGTAAAAACACCGCAAAGCCCACCCCCGTGTCAACTGTGGAGCAAATTAATGCTCAATACGGGAAGCTGCCCCCACAAGCCCTGGACGTGGAAGAAATCGTGCTGGGAACGCTGATGCTGGAGAGCAATGCTTATGAGAACATATCCAGCATCATAAAGACCGAGAGCTTTTATAAGGATGAACACAAGAAAATTTTTGAGGCGGTAAAGAGCCTTGCCATTAGAGAGAGACCGGTAGATTTGCTGACCGTTACGCAGGAGCTGAAAAACCGCAACCTGCTTGACGAAGTCGGTGGGGCGCCATATCTGGTGCATCTTACCAGCCGTGTGGCGGCCGGAGCACACCTTGATTTTCATGCGAAAATTATTGCACAAAAGTTCATTCAACGCGAGCTCATCCGTGTGTCGTCCGAGATACAGGCAGAGGCATACGACGACACCAAAGATATTGACGACCTGATAGACATGTCGGAACAGAAGCTCTTTGCTGTCGCCGAAGGCAACATTGAACGCCAGACACGCCCTATCAGCGACGTGCTGAAAGACGCCACCAAACAGATAGAAGAAGCCTCGAAACAGGAAGGGCTTAATGGTGTTCCGAGCGGGTTTACGCGGCTCGACCAAATCACGTCGGGCTGGCAACGCAGCGACCTCATCATCGTCGCCGCCCGCCCTGCAATGGGTAAAACGGCTTTCGTACTGTCGATGGCGCGGAACATGGCTATCAATAACAAGCGACCGGTGGCGCTGTTCTCGCTCGAAATGTCATCGGTGCAATTAGTGAACCGCCTGGTAGTGGCCGAGACAGAACTGCCCGCAACCCGCATCAAAACCGGAAAACTGGCACAGCACGAATGGGAACTGTTCTTATCGCGCACCAAGGTCTTTGAAACTGCACCGATATATATTGACGATACGCCGGCATTGTCTGTATTCGAGTTCCGGGCCAAATGTCGGCGCCTGAAGGCTAAATATAACATTGAGGCAGTTATTGTGGACTATCTGCAACTGATGACCGCCGGGGCCGATTCTCCGCGCTCTTTTGGCAGTCGCGAGCAGGAAGTCAGCCTCATATCACGAACACTGAAAGCTATTGCCAAAGAACTCAATATTCCTGTAATTGCCCTGTCGCAGCTTAGCCGCGCCTCCGAATCTAATGACGGTAAACGCCCGCAGCTGTCAAACCTGCGCGAATCGGGCGCTATTGAGCAGGACGCCGATATCGTGCTGTTCATCCATCGGCCGGAATATTATAATATAACCCAAGACCAGCAGGGTAATTCATTAATCGGCATCGCCGAAATTATCATCGCAAAGCACAGAAACGGCTCGGTAGCCGACATCCAGCTGTCCTTTAAAAAGGAACTCGTCAAATTCACCAACCTCGAAGCCGACATGCCGACATCGGAACTCGACGGCGCCAGTTCTATGACATACAGCTCAAAAATGAACGCTGATAACGATTCCTCCCTCCTCGGCGCGATGCCTGTAAACCACGACTTCGATACCTTTACATCCGGTAATGACGAGCCGATTCCGTTCTGATGCCTCAAAAATTAAGAATGTTTTTTTTACATTTGACGGAGAACATCGCGCAATGCGGAGCAACCCTTAACTCTGTTCAGTTCCCTACTGTCTGCTTCATGCTAACATTGTAGTCAGGCTGAAACTGTATTACAAACAGGCCGCCATTTACGTAGCCACCGGCAGGGGCAAACTTGCCGAAATCAATATTCAGCTGTGTGGCAGGGGCTGTTATCGACGAAAGACAGTCCATGAATCCCGCTCCGAAGCGATAAAGCGCGGTCATGAAATAGAGCGCCACATCGTAGCCCTGAAAGCTGTACTGGTTGGGCTCGGCGGCAAAGGTGTTGCGGAACTTGCGGATAAAGCTGCTCACACTGCCGGCCTGATAGTTCACGTAATATGGCGTGAGGTAGCTCAGCTTGTCCTGGTGGAAATATTCTGTTTCGATGCTGCGAAACCGTTGCATGTTGCTCAGCGAAAACAGCGTTACCGGATAGCCGGAACTGGCTAATGTGTTGAGCGAATTGATAGCGGCGCTCACGTCGGCTTCTGTTTCGGTGGTTATCAGGAACACGTTTTCGCCGTCTTGTCGGGAGATGTTGCGCAGACCGCTGCTGTTACCGGGGGAATATGCGTATTCGCGAATCCTGTCCGACTGTCCTGCCATAGCCATTTTCTGGCGCAGCTGTGCGGCAAGTTCTTTTTCGTCTTTTGTTTGTGAACCGGTGTTTAATATTATAATATTGGCGTCGAAGTATTCATCGGCCACATATTCAGCTGTCTTTCGGATGATATATGCGCGGTCGGGCACTACTTTGAAGTAATACGGGTGATTATTTTCGAGGGTTCCGTCTGCAGAGAGGGGCGACACCATTGCTATTTTATTGCGTATGGCGAAGTCGGCCACTAATGTTTGCAGTTCGGGATATACCGGACCGATGATGAGGTCGAGGCCGTTCAGCTGGCCTGAATCCACGATTTTTTTTACAGTTTCTTTATTCTGGTTGGTGTCGAACACGTGGAGTTTTGCGTTCATGCCGCAGTGCCGCATGGTATCGAGCGCCAGCAGGACGCCCTCATAGAAGTGCATGAAGTTGTCGGTTTTGGGCGATATTGTGCGGTCGCCTTCCTCGTCGAGGTCATAGCTTGCGAAAGACTGCGCCTGCAGGGGCAGCATCAGACCGATGTTATATTCTTTGCTGGCGGCCTCCGGGTTGGGCAGGCAGGCAGGCTCGTCGCTGCGCACGATGCGTACTTGTGGCGATGTGTCCCCGCGTTTGGGGATGAGGATGACCTCGCCCCACTTGAGGCTGCGAAATTCCAGCACAGGATTGACGCGCTTCAACTCGCTGACCGTTACGCCATACTGCTTCGACAGCGAATAGAGTGTCTCACCCTGTGCCACAGTGTAATGATAAAATTCGCTGTCGTTCAGCGGAAACACCTGTATATCAGGGATTTGTTTTATGGGGATACGAATTTTCATGCCGCTTTTCAGCCCGTCTTTCAGGGAAGGATTCAGCTCGGTGAGCTCGCTTTGCGATATTCTGTATTTTGTTTCGAGGCGCCAGAAAGTCTCTCCTGGCTGCACTTGGTAGTCGAAGAATCCACCGGCATAGCGGTCTGCGGTCGTCTGTTCCGGCGTTTGCGTCTGCTGGCTGACTGCGGGTTGCGTCTGCGTTTGCATTTGCATTTGCCGGATTTCTGCAAGATAGTCTTTATCCGGAATTTTCAGTTGCTGTTTGCGCTTTATGCCCAGCTCTGCTTCCGGGTTATATTCAATAATGTCGGCCACTTCTATGCCATATCTGCGGGCGATGTCAAAGAGTGTATCTTTGCGTTTCACCGTATATATTTCAAACTTCGGGGTTGGTGTAACGGCCTCCGGCGTTGTGCTCAGGGCGGCGGTTGTGGCGGCAGAAGATGTAATCGGCGCCTGTACGACGGTTTTTTGCTGTTTCTCTGTGGAAGCGGCAGGCAGCGCGGGGGCAATAGCGGTGATGGGAATAACTAATTCCTGGCCCGTTTTAAGTCCGAAAATCAGGTCGGGATTTGCCGCGACCAGGTCTTTCTGCTCTATGCCATACTGCTTGCTGATAGAGAAGATTGTTTCTCCCTTTTTCACTTCGTGTTTCAGGGACTTCTGTTCCTGTGCGAAGGCGGGTAGCAGCGACATGCAGACGAATAATAACAGTATATGGCGTTTCATGTGGTGAGATATTTTTCGGATAAGAATTTGTGCATTCCGGCGGCGGCGCGGCGGCCGTCGCCCATAGCGAGGATAACGGTAGCTCCGCCGCGCACGATGTCGCCGCCTGCGAAGATTTCGGGGATTGAGCTTTGCATGGTGTCGGGGTTGACCTCAATGGTACCCAATGCGGTGGTTTTCAGTCCGCTTAGTGCCGCGGGTATCAGCGGGTTCGGGGACACGCCTACCGCAACGATTACCAAGTCAACTGGGACGTCGAAGTCGGCGCCGACTTTCTCTACCGGCTTTCGGCGGCCTGAGGCATCGGGGGCACCCAGTTCCATCGGTCGCAGACGCATGGCACATACCCGCCCGTCAGCGTCGCTAAGGTATGCAACGGGGGTAACGAGCAGCATAAATTCCACGCCTTCTTCTTCGGCGTGCAACACCTCCTCGATACGGGCGGGCATCTCTTCGCGGGAACGCCGATAGACGAGCATCGCCTTATCGGCGCCCAGCCGCAGGGCGGTACGCACCGAATCCATCGCCGTATTGCCGCCGCCAATAACGGCCACCCGTTTACCGCGTAGCACCGGAGTATCATATCCGGCGTTGTCCGCGTGCATGAGGTTAACGCGCGTGAGGTACTCATTTGAGGAGAGGATGCCATTGGCGCTCTCGCCGGAGATGTTCATGAAACGCGGCAGCCCCGCGCCACTGCCCACAAAGAATGCCGAATAGCCTTCCTCTTTCAGTGCCTCGAAAGACATGAGTTTGCCCACGATGAAGTTCTTCTCAAAGCGTACCCCCATCTGCCGCAGGTTGTCGAGTTCGGCATCGACGATGCTGTTTGGCAGCCGAAATTCGGGGATTCCATATTTGAGGACGCCGCCGAACTCATGAAGGGCTTCAAAGACGGTTACTTCATAGCCGAGTTTGGCCATATCGCCGGCGAAGGCCAGCGAGGCGGGACCGGAGCCTGTAGCGGCCACTTTCAGCCCGTTAGGGGCGGCCACCTGCGGTATGGATGTTTTGCCCGCATTACGTTCCCAGTCGGCGGCAAACTGCTCCAGATAGCCTATAGCTACCGGTTCCTTCTTGAGTTTCAGCGTATAGAAGCATCCGGCTTCGCATTGCTTTTCCTGCGGACACACCCGCCCGCATACTGCCGGCAGGGCGGATGTCTGCTTCAGCGTCTGTGCGGCGGCGAGGAAGTCGCCATTATCTATTTGCTTGATAAACAGCGGGATTTGTATGTTTACGGGGCATCCGGCCATACATGTCGGCTCAATGCAGTCCATACAGCGGGATGCTTCACGGCGGGCGCTGTCGGTGTCCAGTCCGAGATTAACTTCCCTGTTCTGGTAGCAGACGCGCTCATGCGGCGGCAGCTGGGGCATCCGCACCCGCGCAATATCCACCCGTTCTCTGTTCTTCAATCGCGTCCGCAACGCTACGCGCCATGCCTGGTTCCGTCCGGTATTATCAAGTTGTTCGTTCATAGAATCATTTAAAGGGTTATGCTTGCGGCTGATGTGTCAAATATTCTTGGAAAGCCGCCTGTTCGAGGTGTTTATAGCCGCCGAGTCTGCGCAGCAGCTCGTCGAAGTCCACCTTGTGAGCGTCAAATTCCGGCCCGTCTATGCAAGTGAAACGTATCTTTCCGTCCACACTTACGCGACATGCGCCGCACATTCCGGTGCCGTCAACCATGATGGCATTGAGGCTGGCTTGGGTAGGTATGCCATATTGTTTTGTCAATAACGATGTGAATTTCATCATTATTGCGGGGCCTATGACGATACATTCGTCGATTTTTTCGCGGGAAATAATTTTCTCTGCCCCTGCTGTTACCACGCCTTTTTCGCCATAAGAGCCGTCGTCGGTCATGATGAGTACCTCGTCAGACCATTGGCGGATTTCATTTTCTAGTATTATCAGTTCTTTGCTGCGGGCGGCTAACACGCAGACCACGCGATTCCCCGCCTTCTTGAAGGCCTCCACGATTGGCAGCAGGGGAGCCACGCCCACGCCGCCGCCACATGCCAGCACCGTGCCGACTTGCCGGATTCGCGTAGCCTGTCCCAGAGGCCCGACCATATCAAGGATGTGATCGCCAGCTTTCAGCGCACACAGCTTCGCGGAAGAGACCCCCGTTTCTTGCACCACGAGCGTAACAGTTCCTGCAACAGGGTCGGCAGCGGCAACGGTCAACGGAATACGCTCTCCGTTTTCATCCACACGAAGAATGATAAAATGTCCCGCCTTACGCGCCCGCGCTATTCGCGGCGCCCGCACAACATACTTGTAAACCTTCTCGGAAAACTGCTCGGTAGCTACAATCTGATACATGTTATTTGCCATAAACGCCGCAAAAATAGCAATATGAGGAAAATAAAGCGCCATTTTTCATCCATTTAACGCCTTTTCAACGCAGATTTAAAATACGGCAACTGTTTTTCGGGCTATTGTAAAGAAACATGTATCTCTCTGTTAACTGCACTCGATGAGTTGACAAGGCTACATTCCCGTTCACATCTCAGTGCCCTTGTTGATTACAGCAGAGTTGAAGGCGGTCGCTATGCGGCGGGTTTGGCGGTTCAGGTAGTGCCGTCCGGCGAATGATTTCACCCATTGTATTCCGTAGAGGTGTCCGGCAAGGAACATCTCGTCGGCGGTCGTCAGACTTGCGAGGGGCAGTTCGCTGACTTCAACCGGCGTCATCCCGGCGGCGGCGATTGCCTCCACAACGGTCTGATTAGCGGGGTCGGCAATGGCGCCACACGACGGCGCCAGCATTATCACCTCCTCGCCCACAATAATATAGACATTACAGCTGGAAACATTCGAGATATTGTCGGCATTATCGATGTACAGCTTTCTGGGGAGTCTGTCGGGCAACAACGGGCAGGGCAGGTGGCGGATGTTGAAATCCGGCTCTACATACAGCCCGTTTTCGTGCCAGGCATACTCTTCCGTATCGAAGGCGGTCATGTGCAGCATATAGCAGATGCGGCGGTCATCGTCGTGCAGCAGGCGTATTACGACCATTGTACTGCGGTAGAGGCGGTTACGGATTAATGCCCGTCGAATCTGGCGCTTCAATTCGGCGCCATCGCGCAGCAGGAACGGGGGGATGTCCGCGCCGAAATCGCAGAGTATTTTGGCCATTTGTTCAATATTCTCGTCCCAGAACATCAGTTTTGTGCGATTAACGCGCAGTGCGGTCCGCAAAAATACGCGGTCACACATATCCGCCGTCAATATCGGGGCCGCAGCATCGAAGAACTGTCCGTCGTAAAGCGTAAGCATGACGCGGTCAGAAGCCAATTCCGGCACGGACGCCCAGCCCGACAAGGATACCGCTGTAACCCACCGCCCCGAACTTGTCGAAGCAGGGCTTGTCGCGGTCATAGATGCTGTGGGTATAGCCCGCATAGATGAACAAATCCATAAACAGGACATCTTGCAAGTTCGACTGATAGCCGAAGTTCACGCGGGCTTCGAGCTTAGTATAGTCCTGCTCGTAGGGGCTTTCCTGCCATGTGGTGAAATTAAGCCCGCTATTGGGGATAAAATCGATGGTCTCGTAGCCCGTTTTGCGCGATTCCACGTGGTATTTGCCACCACCGATTTCGTAAAACAGATATGTGTTATTTGCCAAAAAACTCTTGTAGCCGCCACTTATGCCGAAGCCGGAGAGTTCATAGAACTGCTCTTTGCCGGAGAAGTGGTTTGACCACAACTCACCTGTCTGGTCGTCATTGTTATATATCAGGTTGGCTTTTACGGCGATTTTCCAGAACTTTTCCCGATGATTAATTCGTTTTTCAAAGTCGAACTTTAAGGCTCCGTCGGCGGCTTGAAGCGGGTACCACCCGACAGTGAACTGCCGTTGTCGCCCCTTGTCGGGATGTTCTTGTGTCTGTGCCTGCAACGCATGGCATGACAGCGCTGTCGATACCGCAATAATCAGGGCCTTAATTATCCTGTTCTTCATCGTTGTCCTCCTTTCCTGTTACAGTGATTTTGCTGATTAATTTCAGGGCGTCGCCATTATAGTCGAACTGATAGAATCCGTCGCTGCCGATGACGAGCAGTATGCCATTGATGGGGATTACGTCGTAGGTCTGGATATTGCTGACCGCATCATCTTTAAATGAGAGGTCGTCCACCCATACGGGGTCGTCAGGGGTCGTGATGTCATAGACCTTCAGTCCGTTATCACAGACGAAGAGTTTTGAGCCGTCGATGCCCAGCCCGCGCGGGGAGTTCAGGTTTAGCTGTCGGATTTCTCGCGGGCTGCGCGGGTCGGAGATGTCGTAAACTATCATGATATTTGCCTGCGTTCCGCACCATTTGCTTGTGCTGTTGAGAGTTACGTAGGCATAATTTCCGGCGGCGACTACGGGGTCGCAGCTGGTGATATGCGACACCATTGCCAGCCGAGTAGGGAACAGCGGTCGCTTGACGTCAAAGATGTACATGCCGTTGCGCGAGCCGATAAACAGTAGCGTATCAACGGGGAATATGGTCTCTATGCCCTGCTCGAGGATGAGGTCTTTCCCCTGTAAATATACCGGCTTTTCGGGGATGTGGATGTCGAAGGTCTTCAACGTCAGTTGGTCAACCACATAGAGGCAGGAATCTTTGATGGCGAAACGCGCCATGGAGCCGCCTTTGCCGGCGCCGCCGCCATCGCCCAGCCCGCCTGCCGAATCATAGCTTGCAGTGGTGGAACACGCCGCTGCAATTGCGGCGAGGACATAAAAAAGATATATTAATGACTTCTTCATGATATGCCAGTTCTAATTTGTTTGCCGCCAGCCCACCAGTACCAGGTCCGGGGCGAGCTCGCTGTCATTACGGTACGAATAATAGCCTTCGGGTGGGGTCGGTGCAGGCAATACTTCTTTAATGCGCTCGGTAACTTGCCGTGTTGACAGGTTGAACGCCACAATGTCAACAGCATTATCCAGATACAGGATGCCGTCTTTCACGGCCATATCCATACATCCTGGGGCGGTGATAAACCCCTCATTAACGGGGTTCTTCGGTTCCGAATTGTTGATTACGTGAACGCCTTTATACTGCTCGTTGATAAATATATACGGGTTGTAGAAGTATATCTTGCCGGTGGTATGCAATGGCGTCGGCGCGATATATTTTACTGACTGTTCCAGCTCGGCGCGTGTCATATATACGGGGGCATACACGGGCGCCTCCTCACTGTTGACCACGTCAGAGGCGGTCAGCACAATCATCATGGCAACGGTCAGGCCTGCAGAAATGCCTCGCCTCACTGTCGCCGCAAACTTTGTCTCTGGATACTGTTTCATGATACAAAAGTAATAATAATTTTCGGGTTATTTGGAACTCGCGTCAAATGACAGCGTAAATACCATCTTGTTTTGCTTGAGCGAATAGCTGTCGGGGTTATCCGACAGGTCGGGTATGCCCTTGCTGAAGGTGATGCTTAACTGAATCCCTTTGATATTTAAGCCGCCGCCATATTCGGTGGCGTAGTTAAAGCGCTTGTATTTCTGGGTCAGTCCCGCATCGACATACGACCACCAGTCGGTGTTGTACATATTTTCCTTATCATAGCGTTCTTCAGAATCCTTTGTTTCAAAGTAGTCTTTTCGGGCGCTGAATCCGTAATCCAGTCCCAATCCGCCGAAAGCGAATATGCAGAAGTTACGGGCCAGCTGTATGCGGTATTCCAGATGCAGCGGCACATATACGGTATGGTCGATAAAGCGCGTAAAGGAATCGTCATCGTAGGTATGTCCTTTCCAATAGGCGTTCCAATAGAGGCCGGAATTGAGGCATACGCCCCAGAACAGGTGCGGTTCTACGCGCAACCCCAGCTGGATGCCGGGCAATATCTTGTCGGGCGATTCGCCGTCAACCCAAAAGCCGTATTTGTCGGCGGGATTGCCGGGCCATTCCTCAATCCACCGCTTGTATGTGAAGCCCATGCCTATTCCGATAGGGCTGACCTTCATCTCGTTAGGATGCCAGCCCGTGCTGTATTCGGCTTTTGGTTTGGGAATTTTCACTATAAACGACGAGTTTGATGCGCTGACAGTAATAGCTTTTTCGACAGTTTGTCCCCCCGATGTAACCCGAAGCAGGTGGGTGCCGTAGGCTATCTCGCCGGCAAAGGGGGTGTCGCCAATATATTCGCCGTCAAGCTCTATGCGGGCGCCATGTATATTGGCTTCAATATCAACGAGTTTCTTCTTGCTGACATTGAGTTTGAAGGTGCTCTCATTGACGTCGGCAAAGTTCTTTTCAAGGGCGTCGCTTTCGGTATCCGACCGTGCTTCTATCTTATGATATTCAAGGGACAACTCAATATTCACGGGGGTTATACCGACCTTCTCCCCGTCAACATACAGGGTGGCGCCGGTAGGAACGCTCGTGAAGGTGAATGTTTTTGAGGAAATCATTACGAAGCTGATACTGCGGGCGCTCGCTTCGGTAATCTCAATGGTCTTTTCCCGTATTTCTTTGTCCAATTCGGCGCGTACCTTATGCTCTCCGTATGGCACTTTGAGGACACTCAGCCCGCTGTCGGAGGTCTTCCCCTTATAATCGCTGTCTAAATAGATTGCGGCTCCTGCGGGACGGCTAATAAACGTCAGGTCTGCGGTTTCTCCGTTGGTGAGGCGTATTTCATAAGTCTTTCCGCCTTCAAGGCGGAGGGCAACCTTATTGGATTTGCCAAATGAGGGATGCGAAATCACCAAATCGGTTTCCTTGCCGGTAATATGCACCCACATCTCGCCGGCCAGCGGCTTCTTTTCGACTATCTGAATGGCGGCGTCAGTATGGAATTCCAGCTTCTCGATATCTGTTTTACTGATTTTTTCGATTCGGATTTTCAGCAGAGCACAGAGGATTCCGTTGTCGTCATATTTCTTGCCGGTTATCAGTGCGGTGAGGTCGCCCATATCCAATGCGCCGTTATTGGCGGTTTCGGCCTCGTCTTTACTGATTTGGCGGAACGATTTTTCATCTATCACTAATTGAGCATATGTGCATATTGTAATAAATATCAACAGCAGTGTCAACAACGGTTTTTTCATGGTATATTATTCTGATTTTATCGTCTGATTCAGGAAGCTGAACGCGGTAAAGTCGGGGTTCTTATCCCGTTGCCATACCCGCACTTTGATGAGGGGCTGTTCGTGGCGCAGGTCAACGGCCAGCGTCAGGAATCCGGTGTCGCCATAGTTATTGGAATAATAATCCTGCTTGATTTGGATGGCATAGAGGCCGTCGAAGTCGCCGGTAGCTTTGACCACCTGATTCTCGTCGAAGCGCAGGTTTATATATTCCTTGCTGGCAAAGCTGGCCCGCAGTTTCTCGATGAACTGTTCTTTGGGCATTTTGTTATACCGCACTTCCTCGTCAGTGTAGTTCTGCAATCCGGTGTCGGTGGTTTTGGTGCGGGTGATGACCGTTCCGGTGATAATCAGGGCATCGTCAGAAAAGATGCTCTCTAAATAGTCGATGCGCTTGAGGGCGTATGCCGTCTGATAGTCTTCGAGGAAATTGACGATGGTCATCCGCTCTTCCAGACTCCACTTTTTGTTGATGGTCAGGATGTCTTCTTCCGCGCGTTTTGTCAGGGTGAAGGCCAGCGATTCTATTTTTTTGTCGGCATTAAAGCGGAAAGTAACGTCTTCTACGAACCCGCGATTGCCGGAGAAGCGGAACTGCATGGGGATGCTGCGGCACAGTACCATATCTCCGCAGTCAACAAAGCGGTATTGTGGCGTCTGAATGATGGATGCGTTGCCGTTATGCACCAGCTCGTTGAACATTTTGTAGCCTTCGTCGGTAAACAGCCCGCTGACGGTCTCGTATTTTTTCGTGCGGATAGCCTTCTCAATGGCTGCCATAATTCCGGTATAGTCAGGGGTGGATTCGACAGGGGTGAATGCCACCTCATTTTTTTCTATCGTGCTGACCTGCGCCTGTACGAGCGATGGTTCCTTTGGATCCTTGCCCTGCTTGAGGCGCTTGTCAAGCGGAACCGACAGCACGGCAGTAGCCGGAGTCGTGGGCGCGAGCATTTGCATAACCAGATACAGTTCCGGGTCGAGGTTTTTGGCCTGATTAGTGAACAGTGTTTCACAACGGAAACGTATTTCTTTTGAAGGCAGCGCCTCAAAGTCGGCCACAGCCCGTCCGTCTTTCACTGTTGACGGCCCCACATAGCGCATGTTGTTGTGATAGCTGTAGTCGAGGTTAGCAACCATGGCGTCCTTATAGAGCACATCCATACTCACCTGATAGCGGTTCAGCGGGTCACCGGTCTCTTCGACGTGGACAACCGACACTTTTAGATTCTTTAATATTTCGTTAATTTTACTGTCAAGCCACAGCTTCGCATCAACGGACTGCCCGTTGTCTTCCACGTTCAGGCGGTCCGGATACGGGTATGAGTGCAGCAGAATCAGCCCCCAGTTATAGTAGCGCATGGCGTCCCCGATTTGCATATCTGCCTCTTTTTTACGGCCGAAGTCAATGTAGTTCAGTATTTTGCTGCGGCGGGTCTCAAAGATTGCCGCCACATCGGCCTTGCTCATCGCCCGCAGTACGCGAAATTCGGGCTTCTCGTCGAGGATATACTGCTCCACATTCGGTAACGTGGCCACAGAATAGGTCTGCATGCTGATGCTGAAATCTTCCTTGACACCGGCCTCTGTTTCACGGACGACATAATCGCCTGTACTCTTTACTGATACGGTAATCTGGCTGATTAATGCCTCCAATGCGTGTTTATCGGCCGCATCGAGCGTCGCGCCGGAGCCCTCGCCATACAGATAATCGGCAGATTCCTTTATCCGCTTTGCCCGCTCTTTGAGGCTTTGGCCTGATACGCCCCCGACTGTGGCGACTATCACAAGCGCTGTAATCACCGTCCTGCTGAAAATGTTGGTCATAATTTATACAAATTTTAGTGGCAAATATAGGTGATTTTTTTTATACTGCATACATGCAGATGAAAATTCCTCTTAAAAGCAAAAAAAATAAAAAAGGCAGCTCCGAAAAGCTGCCTCAAGCCATGAAAACAATTAAACAATGTTTAGAAAACAGAAAATCCTAATATCTTTTATATGGTAAATATTTCGCGGTTTTTCTTTTCGAGCATCGCATCAATCTCTTTGATAAACTGGTCGGTAAATTTCTGGACGTCTTCTTCGGCATCCTTTTCGATATCTTCGCCGAGTCCTGATTTCACTAATTTTTTCAGCGAATCGTTGGCGTCCTTCCTCGCCATGCGGATTGATACTCTGGCCTGTTCGCCGAGCTGGGCTACCTGTTTTGACAGTGAGCGGCGGCGTTCTTCGGTCAGCGGGGGCACATTGATGCGGATAACCTCGCCATTATTGTCAGGATTGAATCCCAGATTGGCTGTCAGAATAGCCTTCTCGATGGGGGCTATCATGTTCTTCTCCCACGGCTGCACGGCAATCGTCCGCGCATCGGGGGTATTAAGGTTTGCCACTTGCGCCAGCGGCGTCATCGTCCCGTAATACGGCACCAACACGCCATCCAGCATGCTGGTAACGGCCTTGCCTGCCCGTACATGAAGCAACTCTTTCTCCAAATGCTGCTTCGCCGACTGCATCTTCTCCTTGCAAAGGTCTGTTACAAATAGTACTTCTTCCTCCATTCGATTCTATTTTAGAAACAAAAGTATAAGTTTTTTTCTTTCTTAGCAACAAATACTTGAAAAATTTTCACGATTAATTAATATAGCCCTTAATTATGAACGACAGTCCCTGTCTTCTCGCCGGAAAGCACCCGCTTTAAATTGCCGGGCACGTCCATGTTGAACACGATTATCGGCAAGTTGTTCTCCTTACACATGGCGGTGGCAGTGAGGTCCATCACTTTGAGGCCGCGTCTGTAAACTTCATCGAAAGAGATTTCGTCGAACTTCACAGCGTCAGGCACTTTTTCGGGGTCGGCGGTATAGACGCCATCCACACGGGTGCCTTTAAGCATCACGTCGGCTCTTATCTCTATGCCCCGCAATGCCGAGCCTGTGTCGGTGGTGAAGAACGGGTTGCCTGTGCCGCCTGCCATGATGCACACCATGCCCTGCTCAAGTGCCGCGACGACTTTCTCTACCGCATAGTATTCGCCGACGGGTTCCATACGTATTGCAGTGAACACTTTGGCGGCTACCCCCGCGGCATTGAGTGCTGACGCTAATGCCAGGCTATTGATAACTGTGGCCAGCATCCCCATCTGGTCGCCTTTTATCCTGTCGAAGCCTTTGGCGGCGCCGCTAAGCCCGCGGAAGATGTTGCCCCCGCCGATGACGATACCTGTCTGTATCCCCATCGCGGCGACCTCGCCTATTTGTCGGGCATATTCGGCCAGCCGCTGACTGTCGATGCCATACGACTGGGTTCCCATCAGCGATTCGCCGCTCAGTTTCAGCAGTATCCGTTTATATTCAGTCATAGTAAACTGTTTAGCATATTAAAATTCTATATCAACCACAACAGGCTGGTGGTCAGAGGGATACCTGCGGTTTTTGGAATCTGTCAATACCCCGTATTTCAGCGCTGTAATCTGTTTGCTGAGAAACACATAATCAATACGGGTTTTCAGCGGGGCGTTAAAGTCCCATCCGTTGAAAGTTCCTTCCGGGCCGTATGGCGGGGCTACCGATATTTCCCGGGCGTCGTTCAACAGCCCTTTCATCGTATGTATCTGTTCCGAATCGGGGGTTGAGTTAAAGTCGCCGGTGCAGATTACGACATTATCGCCTGCAATTTCGCGGATTTTTTGCACCATAAGTTTCCCCGATTCCCGCCGTGCCACGACGCCTTGATGGTCGAAATGGACATTGAAAAAGAAGAATGTTTTTCGCGATTGCAGGTCTTTAAATTTGCCCCATGAACAGATGCGGTTGCAGCAGGTAGCGTCCCATCCTTTTCCGGGGGTTTCGGGGGTTTCGCGCAGCCAGAAGTCGCCGGAATCCAGCAATTGGAACCGCGCAGGCTTGTAGAATATGGCCGAATGTTCGCCCTTGTTCTTGCCGTCGTCGCGTCCGCCCCCTATGTAGCGGTATTCGGACATCTCACAGAGGTCGCTGATTTGTTCGGGCAGCCCTTCCTGGGTTCCGAAGATTTCAAAATCGTGGAAGCGTATCAGCGCTTTCACTTCTTCTTTCCGGTTGGGCCAGGCGTTCTCGCCGTCGCCGGTCGTGTTAAGCCGCAGATTGTATGTTGCAACCCGTATATCCGCCTTCTTTGACGATACTGCCGCCACACCCAACAGGCACAGCCCTAAAATACTAATGCTCTTCTTTACGTTCATAACCAATCTGTTTTTGCAGGGAAGGAGGCTTGCGCTGTCCTTTTCCGCCGCAAATATAATACTTTTTTATATTGCCCCGCCAAAGGGGATGATAATTTTTCGCAGAGTCTTATTCGATGATTTCCACTTCGCAATCGGCAGGGGCTTTAACGTCCGTATGCAGTTTACCGTCTTTGAGTTCCCAGTGAACGGTAACAGCGCCGTAGGGGGTATCTTTTGTTACCTTGGCCCATGTAATGCCGTTGGGAACCTGCGGGCAGATGCGTATTTTGCGGTATCCCGGCGCTTCTTCGACGGGTTGAATGCCGCCTATGGCCTGATAGAACCATGCGCCGATGCCGTTATAGCAGTTGTGCAGGCGGCTGCGTTCGCCGTTCCAATGTTCCCACGTAGCGGTGCCGCCCTGCGCGAGCATATAGAGGTAGCCCGGATAGTCGCGCTGCTTAAGCATGCCGTAAACGAAATCGGGACAGTTGTTTTTCACCGCCCACTCCACCAATACGGGGATGCCCACCAGTCCTGTCGCTAAATGCCCCTTGTACTTTCCGGCGGTGAGGGAGAACACGCTATTTGTAACGGATGGAACTAACTGCGACGGCGTTACCCCTGCGAGCATGGGATAGATGTTGTCAATCTGCGTTGCGGTGGCATAAACAGCCGAATCGGGCTTATAGAAAGTTGCATGAATGATGCTGTCGAGGCGGTTTTTACGCTCGGCGAAGTCTTTAGCCTCGTCGTCTTTGCCGAGCAGCCGTGCGATTTTTTCGAGATAGATATAACATTCGCTGATGACGCAGTTGTCCACAAGTGTGATGCTTGCCGGGTCGGTCTGGTTGATGCCCGTCGGGGTAGCCCAGTCGCCGAGATACCATTCGCGATAGTCAGTATTGGGCCAGCGTTGCAAAAGCCCGTCAACGGTGTATTTATCGACGTATTGCAGCCAATGCTTCATCGTCGGATAGTATTTTTCGAGGACGCCTCGGTCGCCATAGTTGAGGTAGGTACTCCAAGGGGCTGAAACGATGAAAGCGCACCAATATGGACCGCCGCCTGCCGGATATGGATTGGGGGCTGTGTGCGGCAGCCCGCCGTCCTCACGGATGCAGTCCTGCCATGCCTGTAGCCAGTTAGCATAAAGCGGGGCGAGGTTGAACATCGTCTGCGCCGTAACCGTCGAGGCATGTCCGTCGCCGCCGTAGCCAAGTCGCTCAATATGTGCGCAATCCACAATGTAACCGCCGAGGCTAAGGTTGCGAAGCGTCCATTGCACCATGTCGTGAATGGCGTTCAGTTCGGGGTCGGAACATTCAAACGAAGACTGTCCGGAGAAGCCGGTCTGTATGGGGTACCCAGTAATATCGTCAGGCGTGATTGTAGCATAAACGCCTTCGATACGGATATACTGAAAGCAGTGGTAGTTGAAGCGGCTACAGAACACATCGTCGTTACCGCGCGCCAGATAAAAATCGCGCTGATTTTCAAATTCAAGAGTGCCGTTAGCGTTGAAGTGGTCGCCGAAGAAGAAGCGGACTTCACCTCCGGCGACAAGTCTGTCCATCTTGATTTCAGCACGTCCGGTGAATACTTTCCCCATGTCGGCAAGCCACACATTGTCGGCCAACTGCTTGACGCTGACCGGTTTTATCTCTTCTGCTATTACATTTCCTTCGGTCATCTGCGGAGTGACGGCATGTGCAGGGATGTCCACTTTTTCGACGGACGTCCATTGCAGTTCGTCTAAGGATTTGGCGCTCAGGTCGTTGTTGAGGACGGCGGCATTGATGCTTTCGCCTCCGAAACTGTGGTAGCGCCATTCGCCGAGCGTTTCATAGCCGCTTGGGGCGCACATCCAGCTCGCGTCAGTGTGCAGGATGTTATCCCACTGATTGCCGGACTTGACGGACAGCAAGGCTTTTGCAACCGGACCGTCGTACACCACACCCGGTCGCCCTTTATGATACCAGCCGCTTGCAAGCCATAAGACAAGGTCGTTAGAACCTTTTGTCAGGTAAGGCGTAACATCGTAAGTAACGTAGAGCGAGCGTTTGTTGAACTGCGTCATTGCAGGCGCGAGAACGCAGTCGCCGACTTTCTTGCCGTTGATAAACACCTCGTGATAGCCAAGAGAGTTGACGTAGAGCAAAGCGTCGCCTCCGCTCCAGTCGAACTGCTTGCGGAGCAGAGGGCTTGGTACCCCTTTTTGGGACGTGTTGGAAGCGCTGACAGCCTCCGGCCTGGCAGCGATGTATTCGGCCCGGTTCAGCTCGCTGTCGGTCAGTCCGGCGCCGAAGCGTGTCGGAGCGCTCCACGCCGAGGGTTTGTCGTTCTCGTCCCATACACGCACCTTCCAATAAACGAGCTTGTTGCCTGCCAGCGCTTTGCCGCCATATTTCACCGCAGTACGGTTGTCCGACAGCGTTTTGCCGGAATCCCAGAGGTCGGCTTTACCTTCTTTGAGCAGCTTCGCATCGGTGGCCGCAATGATTTGATATGCCGCCTGTTTCATTGTCGGCATGGCGATTGGCAGCTTCCAAGCCAGCAACGGCTCAGACGTATCGACGCTAAGCGGCTCGGTCAGGAAGCAGCATTTCAGGTCGTCAGGCGCCTCAGGGTCAGGCATCGGCGAACAGGCAATCAATAAATAAAGGAATAAGTACCCTAATTTTTTATACATAGTAATTTTTTTTATTCAGGGTGCAAATATAGGAAAAAAGTTGGATTCAAAACTCGAATTGCAACTGTTTTTCCTGTTCACGCAGGTGAAAGCTAAGCCGGTGCAGCGGCGATACGCCATACCGCCGGATAGCTTGCCGGTGTTCTTTGGTGGGATAGCCTTTATTTTTATCCCATCCGTAGGCAGGGAACTGCTGATGATAGCCGCTCATCAGGTCATCCCGATATGTTTTTGCCAGCACTGATGCGGCAGCAATTGGCAGGAACAGGGCATCTCCCTTGATGATACAGGTATGTCCAATGTTGGGGTACGGTTTAAAGCGGTTGCCGTCGATGAGCAGGTGCTCCGGTATGACATGCAGCTTTTCGACAGCGCGGTGCATCGCCAGAATAGAAGCATTAAGGATATTAATGTCGTCAATTTCCCGATGGTCGGCAATGGCGACCGCATAAGCCACTGCCGTCTGTTCAATTAACGGGCGCAGGCTGTAACGCTGTGCTTCCGTAAGTTTCTTGGAATCGTCCAGTTCGGCGTTCTCAAAACCGGCAGGCAAGATGACGGCAGCGGCGACCACCGGCCCGGCTAAGCAGCCGCGTCCGGCCTCGTCGCATCCGGCTTCCACGCGGCCTGCTTCGAGAAATAACCTGAGCGTGTGCTTCACATCGTTATTTCAGCGCTTCGATTTTGTCCGCGAAAGCGCTCTTTGTGGCCGCGCCAACGAGCTTGTCAACAACCTCGCCCCCCTTGAAGAACAGCACGGTGGGGATGTTGCGGATGCCGAACTTCACGGCACTGTCGCTGTTGCTGTCCACATCACACTTGCCGATAACAATCTGGCCGTCATATTCGTCCGACAGCTCCTCTATTATCGGCGCAACCATGCGGCACGGACCGCACCATTGTGCCCAAAAGTCCACTACTGCCAACTTGTCTGATTGAAGAACGATTTCTTCAAAATTCGAATCGTTAATTTCTAAAGCCATATTTTCTTTTCTTTAAAATTCCTTTCGGATTACAAATATAAGGACTTTTTCCTTTCGCGATGCTGTTTTTGCGATTTTTTTAAATCCATATTAAGAGAAGATATTGGCGCATCCCAATCAGTGGCGCTAATTGAGCAGGATAAAACAATTTGATTATCCGCAAAAGGCTACCCAATTGTCCCGTGTAGGACAAAATGCTGATTTCAAACGGAACACTCTTATTGTCCTGACAGGTTTGGAACGCAAGCGCCCTCATTGCAAATGCCTTCGCCCTCATCCGGAACGTAGTGAAGCAATATAATATCAGCAGATTGCTTCGTGCCTTGCAAGGATGTGTAATGTATTATAAACGGACAGTGTATCAGGCATGCCGTTAGGTTTGCATCGCTTGGTAGAAAGGTATCTCCATATTAATTGGGCACAATTCCGTACGGAATGTGCCCAAAAAGAAGCAACGTTGATTCTACCAAGCGTATCATCCCTACGGGATGTGGGCATCCTCATTGCAAATGCCTTCGCCAAATATATTTCCAAAAACTTTGCGAAATGAAAAAGTTTTTGTACTTTTGCAATTCCGAAAAGTATCTAAAAATTAAAAGTTTTCGGAATTTTACATTATGATAAAGAGAGAAACATATCTGTCGAAGTTACGTGAATTGAAAGATATTCAGATAATTAAAGTCGTGGCGGGAGTGCGTCGCTGCGGTAAGTCCACCTTACTCGAACTGTACCGCGACGAGTTACTTCAGTTGGGCGTCGCTGCCGAAAACATTCAGTTTTACAACCTCGAAGTTATCGTTGTCCGATATTTTCTGCATTTTGTTACTTGCGGTAAATTTCATTCTAATCTCACTTATTAAAGTTCGACCCTTCGTCTGCCAACTCGTAGCACACTACTATGGTCTCTGCTGACTTCTTACGGCAAGTTTTGCTCCGAGTTTCCGAATTTTCTTCTTACCCTCGTCCGTAAGACCTCACGTGGTAAAGTTTATATCATTCTCCCCATCTATGCACGTCGCACATGAAAAAAGCCCCGTTTTTTTTGCGGGGCTCTAAACTTCAACAAAATACTACCACAATATGATTAACAATGTTTTATGTAAACAAATTATTTGCCGCAGCAGCAACATCCGTCTTTAGGGAGTTGCGGGCCGGCGGCGACGAGCGATTTGCCCAGGTCGTTACCGGTGAACTTTGTAAAGTTCTTAATGAAGCGTTCTGACAGGTCTTTAGCCTTTACCGTCCATTGGGAGGCTTCGGCGTAGGTGTCGCGCGGGTCGAGGATTTTGGGGTCAACGCCCGGCAGCTCTGTGGGAACCACGAAGTTGAAGAACGGTATTGTTTTAGTGGGGGCTTTGTCAATCGAGCCGTCAAGGATGGCGTCGATAATGCCGCGGGTATCTTTGATGGATATGCGTTTGCCGGAGCCGTTCCATCCGGTGTTAACCAAATATGCGGTCGCGCCGGAGGCTTTCATCTTCTTAACGAGTTCTTCGCCATATTTTGTGGGGTGCAGGGAGAGGAAGGCGGCGCCGAAGCAGGCCGAGAATGTCGGGGTAGGCTCGGTGATGCCACGCTCTGTTCCGGCCAGTTTGGCGGTGAAGCCCGACAGGAAGTAGTACTGCGTCTGTTCCGGGGTCAGGATAGATACCGGAGGCAACACCCCGAAAGCGTCCGCCGACAGGAAGATGACCTTCTTGGCGGGACCGGCTTTAGACACGGGCTTTACGATGTTGACGATATGGTTAATAGGGTAAGAAACGCGGGTGTTCTCCGTAACCGACTTGTCAGCGAAGTCTATTTTGCCGCCGGCATCCACAGTAACGTTCTCTAACAGGGCGTCGCGCCGGATGGCGTTGTAGATGTCAGGCTCGGCTTCCTTCGAGAGGTTGATGACTTTGGCATAGCAGCCCCCTTCAAAGTTGAACACGCCTTCGTTGTCCCATCCGTGTTCGTCGTCGCCGATGAGCAGACGTTTGGGGTCGGTTGACAGGGTAGTCTTGCCGGTTCCCGACAGTCCGAAGAAGATAGCCGTGTTGGAGCCGTCTAAGGCGGTGTTGGCCGAGCAGTGCATTGAGGCGATGCCTTTGAGGGGCAGCAGGTAGTTCATGTACGAGAACATGCCCTTTTTCATTTCGCCGCCATACCAGGTGTTCAGGATGACCTGGATTTTTTCGGTCAGGTTAAATACGACTGCCGTTTCGGAGTTCAGGCCGAGTTCTTTGAAGTTTTCGACCTTCGCTTTGGAGGCGTTCATGATTACGAAATCCGGCTCGCCGAAGTTAGCTAATTCTGTTTCGGTGGGGCGGATAAACATGTTGGTAACGAAGTGGGCCTGCCATGCCACTTCCATGATGAAGCGCAGCTTGAGGCGGGTATTTTCGTTGGCGCCGCAGAAAGCATCCACTACAAAGAGCTTCTTGTCGGACAGCTCTTTGGTGGCCAATTTTTTCAGGGCGTCCCATGCCTCTTTTGTTACGGGCTTGTTATCGTTTTTGTATTCGTCGGATGTCCACCAGACGGTATCTTTGCTGGTCTCGTCCATGACGAAGAATTTATCTTTGGGCGAGCGGCCGGTATAAACGCCGGTCATCACGTTCACTGCGCCCAATTCGGTAACTTGTCCTTTCTCGAAGCCTTCGAGACCGGATTTGGTTTCTTCCGCATACAACACGTCGAAAGAGGGGTTATACACGATTTCTTTCACACCGGTAATCCCGTACTTCGACAAATCCAAATTTTTCATACTTATACTCAATTATTAGAATTAATATCTGTTGATTATTATTTGAATTGCAAAGGTAGCGAAAATCTGCGTTCTGTGCGCTTTTTTATTTACGGCACAAAAATATGCTTACCGATTTAACATTCAGGCAGTTGAACGGGCAGAGTTGTTAAGATTGGATTAAAGATTACATGGTCGGATTCTGCGTGAAGGGGCGCACATCGGTAACGAACATTCCGGCGCGGGTGGCGGCCTGCATCCCCAACGCCCCGTCTTCAAACACCTGGCAGCATGACGGTGGCGTCTCCATCAGCGCGGCGCACCGCAAAAACGTGTCCGGTTCGGGCTTGTGACGCTCAACATCATCGGCGGCGACCACCGCCATGAAACAGTCGGTTATGCCGAGCTGCTGCAACTGCAGTTCCGCGCTGCGACGACTTGCGCCAGTTCCCACAGCCATCGGCAAAATACCCCGCCACTTATACACCAGTGCAATGACCTGCGGATTCGGCTTGACCAAATAAACATATTTCCAAAATAATTCCTGCTTTATGCGCACCATCTCGCCCGGCGTTACCCCCTGCAAATGATTGTCGGCAATGATACGCTCGGCGAATCGGGCAGTCGGCATACCGGTCAGTAACGGCACAATAGCGCTGTCGAACCGGCAATTGTATCTGGCGCAGGTCATCTCCCACGACATCTGGTGCACGGGTAATGAATCGGACAGCGTCCCGTCGAGGTCAAATATCAGCGCCTTTGCTAACGGATGTTTTTCTAATTTCTCAATTCCTTTCACTATACTGCGTCTGTGCAAAAATAACTGTTTAAAGAATTTTATTCTGTAAATACCCGTTTGACGGCTTCGAGGTAGCGGTAGCCGTATTCGGTGTCAGGTTCGAGGTAACTGCCTTCCGCCCACTCGTTCCACGCATTGATGGTGATGAGCGGCGGTTGAGCGGGGTGGGCGTCGGCATAGTCTTTGGCTACACGCAGGAAGGTCTCAAACTTTTCCGGCGTAACGCCCGACACGCATGGTTGTACGCCTTCGGGGAAGCGGGGATTGGGGTCCCAACTGATTGACACATGCGGAAAAAACGGCACACTGAAGTCGCTGTCGAATTGCGGATACATAGCCTGCGCTTTCTCGCCCCATGCCTTATAGTCCTGATTGGCAGGCACTAAATGACACCACTGGTAGTTGGTCAGGCTCTCGAAGCCGAGTTTGCGGATGGTGTTATCCTGCGTCCGCGTAGAATCGCCCGGCGTTGCCGACAGACTTGCGGGGATGTTGC
>JAISSS010000147.1 GCA_031272965.1 Bacteroidales bacterium
GTAGATTTTTCGGGCAGGAACGACGCCTGCCACGTTACGCGGTCGCAGTCAATTCTCATCCTGCCGTTCTCTTTGTCTATCAAATATTTGGGAACGTCCAAATGCGAGAACGTGAACAGTTTGAACGGTTTACCGTCGAGGCGGAAGCCGTTCTCGTGCAACCATGCGGAATAGTCGCTGTCAGCCCGCGCAATAGCCCTGTAAACAAAGGCGCTAAGTTCGTACTGGTAACTCAACGGCAACCATTCGCCCGTCGCCCGCCTGTCAATGTGTAGTGTCAGTTTAAATCTCATAAGTTGCAGATATTGATTTCATAAATTTCCTGTCCAGATTCCGGCAAAAAGCAGGATTGAGAATGTAAAAGTTGAGAGAGACAGGCGTTTGAGGAAGGGGTCAAATCCGGCGTCAGTAGGCATGGTGCAGACCTTATAAGTATCAACAGCAAAGAGTGGTGCAGCAAGTAAAAACAACCAGTGCCACAGATAATTAGCAGTAAACGCTGCAAAAATGACAGCGAGCGTCCATCCAGCGATGATGAGCAGAGCATGATAAATACGGCTGTTACGGGAGCCAAGCCGCACAGGAATTGTGATTTTACCTGATACACGGTCATTCTTGGCATCGCGCATATTATTCAGATTGAGTACGCCAACGCTGAACAGTCCGATGCTGCTTGCCGGAAGCAGTATTAATGGTTCTATGCGTCCTGCAATCAGAAAAAAGCTGCCAACTACAGCCAGGATTCCGAAAAAGAGGAACACGGCGATGTCGCCCAGTCCTGCATATCCATAAGGATGTTTACCGCCGGTATATGCCCATGCTGCCCACAGCGCCAACAATCCTAATGTCAGGAACAGAAAAAATGGCGCCCAATGTCCCGCTAATGTTTCCCACAACAGCCATATTCCGCACACTAAACTTATTATTGCCATTACTGCCATACCGCGCCGCATTTCGGAAGGGGTAATTTCTCCGCTTTGCACTGCGCGAAGAGGGCCAATACGGTTAGCATTGTCAACACCCTTGCAACTGTCACCATAATCGTTGGCAAAATTTGAAAAAATTTGAATAGATATGGCCGTAATGAGCGCCAAAAAAGTTATTTCCCAATTAGCATCCCCGTAAAAATATGCCAATCCTGCACCTGCCAGAATACCCGATACGGTTAATGGCAGTGTCCGTAACCGCGCAGCCCGAATCCACTTATTCATCATAATCTAATCGCTTTGATGTTCAATGCCGGAAGAAATTGTGAAAAAACAGCGCCTGATAGAGGATGGAATTATTCCAATATTCCCATGTGTGAGCGCCGGGGCGGGCAATGAAGTCATGTGGAATATTCCGATAGAGCAATTCTTGATGCAGATGACAATTAACGTCGAAGAAGAAATCGGATGTTCCGCAATCGATAATCAGCGCCAGCTTATTGGGTTGCAACAGATGCAGCATGTTAATGATGGTATTCTGTTCCCAGTTTTGGGGATGTTCAGCATAGGTTCCAAGACGTTTTGGCAGGTCCCAGTTCATGGGGAACGGGCGTATATCCACTCCGCCACTGGTACTCCCGGCAGCGCCGAAAACATCCTGATGCCGAAATGCCAGATACAGGGCACCGTGTCCCCCCATGCTCAATCCGCTAATTGCACGGCCTTTGGTAGAGGCAACTGTATTATAGTGTGCGTCAATAAATGGAATCAGTTCGTTGATGATATATGTCTCATAGCGCCACGTTGAATCTACAGGACTGTCGAGATACCAGCTACTGTAGCCTCCGTCGGGGAGAACGACAAACATATTGTAGCAGTCAACCAGTTCGTTGAGCGCTTTAACACGGGTCCAGTCTTTTGCATCGCCGCTGTAGCCATGCAGAAGATATAGCACCGGATAGCTTTTTGAGGCTGAATAGCTGTCAGGGATAATCACAATTGCAGGAATATCTTTGTGCATAGCTGCACTGCGGGTATGCAGAGTATCAGTTTTTGCAGAAAATCCCTGCATCGGCATTAACGTGAATGCCGACGCCAGGGAGAGAATTATCAGGTAATTTTTTATTTGCATCACCAATTATATCACATAATCAATCAATACCTTTCATCATCTTTTTCAGCCATGGGGACATGGCCAGCAGTAACAGTCCAATGATAACCGACTGGATGGTAATCATCCAGAAAGGTGATGTAACATTAACACCAGTGGGGTTGATAACATATTTCCCCAGCCATGTATCGGCAATCCAGAGGGAAATTTCGGTCATTTGCGAGGCAACGAAATTTCCGGCAGCAAATGAGGCCATCCACAATCCCATCGTCATTGAGACTATTTTTGGGGGCGACAGTTTGGTAACCATTGAGAGGCCAATCGGCGACATGCACAGTTCTCCGAGTGTGTGCAGGAAAAAGACCACTACCAACCATAACGGACTGACAAACATTACGTTAGTATATGTTTCTGCGGTCTGGCCAAGTTCATCGGTAACGGTAGCTATCTCTGCGGCACCCATTGAGCGGTCCCATGCAATAGCCATGACCACAAAACCGGCAGCCAGCAGGAACATCGAGATTGCGAATTTCAAGGGGGTATTGGGATTGCGTTTTATTTTCGACAGTTTTATCCACAGAACGCTCATTATCGGGGCCATCAGGACGACAAAAATAGCATTGACCGACTGGAACCATGTCGCCGGAATTTCATACGTACCGAGCATGCGTTGCGTATTATCTTTCGCAAACATGTTGAACGACGAGCCTGCCTGCTCGAATCCTGCCCAGAAGAATATATTGAAGACAGCCAGGATTACGATAACTCCCAGACGACTCCATTCGTCGCGGCCATGAGCGCCTTTGATGATGTTGTAGGCGAGATATGCAATTCCGGCAGCCGCGGCGATATAAATGACGGCATTTCTTATACCGGCGTTCATTTTATCCCACCCGTAAAGCACAAGAATAACGAGCGTTACCATTCCCAGCACAAGGCCTACAATCTCAAACCAGTCGCGTGCCGCCAATGAAATCCTTTCTGCCAGCGATTTTGGGGGCATACCTATGCGTTTGAGCGATTTACTTCCGAACAGGAACCATGTTGTGCCGAGCAACATGCCGATACCGGCAGCGAGGAACCCGTAGTACCACGCTATCTGTTCGCCAAGTTTTCCGGCCACTAATGGCGAGAGGAACGCACCGATATTGATACCCATATAAAACAGGGTGAATCCGCTGTCTTTCCGCGGGTCGCTGTTATCGTAGAGCTGACCGACCATTGTTGATATGTTCGGCTTAAAGAAGCCGTTGCCCATGATGAGCGTTCCAAGGCCGGTATAGAACAGGAGTTTATACGTATCTAAGGCCTGCGTGAGTTCGGCACCTGTCAGCGCGGTTTTCGTTGACCATATATAGGAGGCGCCTGCCAGCATGAACTGGCCGATAGCCATAGTGATGCCGCCGATATAGATGCACTTCCGCTGGCCAAATACCTTGTCGGCCAAAATTCCGCCGATTATCGGGGTTACATATACCAATGCGGTGAATATGCCGTAAATGGTATATGCGTCAAGATTACTCATCCCGAACCCGCCGGTAGCGACCTTTGCGGTCAGATATAATACTAAAAGCGCTCTCATGCAATAGTAGCTGAAGCGCTCCCACATTTCGCTCATAAACAGCGTGGACAGCGTCAAAGGGTGCCCTAAAAACCTTGTATCTTTACTGCTCATTTTGATTTTTCTATAATAGCTGACAAAAGTAATTCATTTTATCATTACTTCTTCAACAGAGGCTATAATTTTGTGAAATAATTAATATTCAGACAACACTGAATCCTGCTTTCATACCGTTTTGTCAGAAAATTCACTTTGCATGGTATTTTGCCGTACTTTTGTATCACAAATAAAATAATTTGACATGAAGATGAGAACAGGTTTTGGTTACGACGTACATCAGCTTGCCGAGGGGCGGCAATTATGGCTTGGCGGTATTCTGATTCCACACGGGAAAGGTTCCATCGCCCATTCCGATGGCGACATACTGATTCATGCCTTGTGTGATGCGATGCTGGGCGCAGCCAAGCTTCGGGATATAGGTTATCATTTTCCTGATACATCCGACGAATTTAAAGGCATTGACAGCAAAATACTGCTGCAACGCACCTGCGAATTAGTGCGGCAAAAAGGATACACCCTTGAGAATGCCGACATCACTATCGCGGCACAACATCCCAAATTAAAAGACTACATCCCTGATATGGAGCAGACATTAGCCCGTATCATCGGCGTGGACAGTGATGACATCTCCGTGAAAGCCACCACCACTGAACGCCTCGGTTTTGAGGGCAGGGAAGAAGGAATCTCCGTATATGCAGTGGTTTTGATGAGTAAGCAAATTTAGTTTCCGAAAAGACAGTAATATTATTGGTTTCTGCAATGTTTAGATGAAAATGTGCTTCAAAAAGAGAAGTACCGGAAAAAATGCGTACTTTTGCAGTTGAAAACAGATATGTTATGCAGAATTTTTTTGTTAAATCGCATGGATTGGGCAACGATTATATCGTTGTTAACAGCACGGAGCTTGATTTTGAGCTGAACGAAAAGAACATCCGTACAATTTGTGACGTTCATTACGGCATCGGGTCAGACGGGATTCTGGCATTGACCGGCAGCGGTACGGCCGATTTTGGGGTACGTATTCTCAACCCTGACGGGTCGGAAGCCGAGAAAAGCGGGAACGGGTTGCGCATTTTTTCCAAGTTCCTGTATGACCACCGGTATGTATTTACCGACCGGTTCAGTATTGAGACTCCCGGAGGGGTGGTCTATTCGCAGATAATGGAGACCCGTAATGGAAAGGCCGTTACGATACAGGTGGATATGGGAACCGCCACTTTTGAGCCATCGAAAATCCCCGTCGTCAGCGAATTGCCGGAATGTATTGACGACACATTGGAACTGCCGGATGCCACATTTACGGTCAACTGTGTGTCAGTGGGGAACCCGCACTGCGTAGTATTGAGAGACGAGCTGTCGCTGAAAGAAGTTCTGCAATACGGCCCGCAAATAGAGCAAAATCCAAAATTCCCGCGCCGTATTAATGTGCAGTTTGCGAAAGTGGTTTCCCGCAGTTTAGTTGAGATACTGATTTGGGAGCGCGGCGCCGGTTATACGCTGGCCTCCGGCAGCTCATCAAGCGCTGTGGCCGCGGTCGCGGTCCGCAAAGGTCTGACTGACAATGACCTCACTGTCAGAATGCCCGGTGGAGACCTGCAACTGCAAATCAGTCCTGACATGGAAATCCGCATGACCGGACGTGCAGAGGAGATTATTACAGGGCAATTTAGCGCCGAACTTCTTGAAAAATTAACAAAAAATTCTGCCTGAATCTCGTTTTATATTGATTTTTTGTGTACTTTTGTATTGGATTCCGGAATATAAGACGCCTGAATCCGCAGTCGTGTGCTTGACAACCACGTAAAAAAAACAAGATGAAAAAACAACTTTTTTTTATTTGCGGTATATTATTTACCGCGTGTATGCTGATAGCCAACGTCATTTCGTCCAAAATTTTTGTGATTGGCGGATGGTCAGCTCCGGCGGGCGTTTTAGTGTTTCCGCTGGCCTACGTTCTTAACGACGTCATCGTGGAGGTATGGGATTATCGCCATGCCCGCCTGATAATATGGACAGGATTCGGCATTAATGCCATGGCGGCGCTCTTTTATGCAGCTGCTATTGCATTGCCGCCTGCGCCGTTCTATCATGAGCAGGCCGCATTTGCTGCCACGCTGGGCAGTTCGGCGCGGTTGGTCATTGCCAGTCTGATTGCCTGGCTGGCAGGTTCTTTCGTTAATGCCCGCATAATGAACCGCTTCAAGCAACAACAGCGGGGGCAATTCCCCCTGCGGGCCGTAGTTTCTACCGTTGCGGGCGAATTTATTGATTCTCTGCTGTTCATATCTGCCGCTTTCGTCGGGAGCATCCCACTCCGCGCAGTAGCGGCCATGATTGTTACGCAGGCCTCATTGAAAATCCTTTACGAAATCATAATCCTGCCCGTTACCGTTATAGTGGTTGGCAGATTGAAGAAAATTAAAGAATCTGAAAACTGAAGAAATTACGATGAAACATCTTGGTAACCGGACCGTGTATCCGGCAGAATATACACCGTCGCTGTTAGAGACCTTCGACAATCGGCATCCGGACAGCGACTATTGGGTGAAATTTAATGCACCCGAATTTACAGCCTTATGTCCAATTACCGGGCAGCCGGATTACGCCACATTATACATATCCTACATCCCGAACCGATTGCTGGTGGAGAGCAAGTCTTTAAAACTTTACCTGTTCAGCTTCCGCAATCATGGTTCTTTTCATGAAGACTGCATCAACATTATCATGAAAGACCTGATTAAGGCAATGCAGCCACATTATATAGAAGTATGGGGAAAGTTTCTGCCGCGGGGCGGGCTAAGCATTGACCCCTACTCCAACTTCGGACAGCCCGGCACCAAGTACGAAGAGCTTGCCTGGTACCGGTTCAAGAACCATGACATGCAACCTGAAAAGATTGATAACCGATAAAACGATGTATCTTTGCAAAATGTTTTTGACAGATGAACCCTAAATCGTTTTTTATTGCAATAACGTGTGCGGCTGTTCTGGACGGCTGCAATTCCGTGCCGCCGGAACTCCACGTAATGAGTTTTAACATCTGGGGTGGAGGAGGAACCTCTGTAGCGCTGACCGCATCGGTGATTAGCGGCAGTGGCGCTGACATTGTCGGAATTCAGGAACCTAACCGTGGCAACAGCAATAGTGCCGAGTATATTGCCGACAGTTTAGGATGGTATTCATATTCCGGCAAAAACAGCGGCTGCGGAACCATTATCAGCCGATATGCGGTTACAGATACCTCAAAGTTGGGATATGGCGTGAAAATTCGCGTTGACGCCCGCCATTCCGTGTGGATGTTTAATATTCACCTGTACTATTGCCCGTATGAGCCGTATCAGTTAGGCGGCATTGAATACTGCGGGGCGCCGTTGCTGGCCACAGCTGAAGAGGCGATTGCGTCAGCATGGACAACCCGCAGTCCGCAAGTTACAGCCGTCGTTGAAGACATCCAACAGGCACGGCAAGACGAAATTCCTGTGTTTCTGACAGGCGACTTCAACGAACCCTCGTTTTTAGACTGGACAGAGCGAGCAGCAACAGCCGGAATGCACCGAATGACAGTAATGTGGCCGTCAACCAAAGCCTTTACAGAACAGGCCGGAATGGCCGATTCCTATCGAGCCGTATTTCCCAATGAAATTGAGAATCCTGGATATACGTGGACGCCACGGCCTGCCACAAAAGAAATTCATGACAGGATAGATTTCGTGCTGTATTCAGGCATCCTGCCTATCGCCGCCAAAATCGCGGGCGAAAACAGCACATTGAGCGACATCCGTTTTGAGAACTATCCATCTGACCACCGAGCTGTTGTAAGTACCTTCAAGTGGCATGAATAAGCAGAATTTATTCTTCGATACGCTGACTAATGTCTAAGGCTTTTACAGAGTGGGTTAATGCGCCCACCGAGATATAATCGACACCGGTAGCAGCTACTTCGCGCAAGCGGGAAATGCTCATATTGCCGGATGCTTCTGTTCTGGCACGACCGGCAATGAGTTTCACAGCATCGGCCATAGCAGGGACGTCCATATTATCAAGCATAATGATGTCGGCGCCGGCATCAACAGCTTCCTGCGTTTGTGCGAGGCTGGTAACTTCCACTTCCACTTTTATTCCATGCGGCGCTTTTTCGCGGATGTGGCATATCGCCGCAGTGATACCTCCGGCAATATCAATATGGTTGTCTTTCAGCATAACCATATCGAACAGCCCCATGCGATGATTCGTTGCCCCGCCCATTCGCACGGAATATTTGTCTAACAACCGAAATCCTGGCAACGTTTTGCGAGTATCGAGAATTACCGTATCGAATCCCTTTAATTCATTAACGTACAGTGCAGTAGTGGTAGCAATACCTGACATCCGCTGCAGGAAGTTCAGCGCGGTGCGCTCACCTGACAGTATGGCACGGTAATCAGCCGCAAAACGAACAATGACGTCGCCTTTTTCGACACGCTGTGAATCCACAACTTGCGGATACCACTCTAATCCGGCATCCAATCTGCGGAACACCAGCTCCGCCACTTCCAGACCGGCAATCACGCCGCTTTCTTTGGCTATCATATATGCCCTGCGACGACTGCCCGCCGGAATAATATTGTCGGTCGTAACGTCGCCAGTGGCAATGTCCTCTTCAAAGGCCATTTCAATAAGCCGCTGCGCAGCCTCTTTTTCTTTTAAATCCATATCTTTAATGTTTTAGTATTCAACTTCTTCTCTTCAACGCAGACTGCAATCGACAGTTATTTTGCCGCCGGAAGCGGGCGCGAGGCGATAGTAAGTGTCGGAGAGCAGTTCGGGCGAGCCGTCGGTCAGGCGGAACGAGTAGTCGAAGCCTTTATAATGGGCAGACACTGTGCCGGAGTTGACGTCGGAGAATGGGAGAGACACGCCGTCGGCAACTGTGAATGTCAGATACCAAGGCGAGTTTTTACTGTTCGAAGTACAGCGTACTTCAAATGTTTTCTCATTGAAAATCAGTTCAAAAGAATGCCCCTCTTCGGTGGTGAACGATACTTTGAGGACGTTTTCAAACAGTTCGGATACTTTCGGGGCGCTGGTGCGGAGTTGCTTACCATTGGCGTCGGTGAGGCGCAGACCGGCTTTTTGGTTTGAGGTACTCCATTTGCAGCCGTCTAAGACAGGCAATGTTTCAAAGACGCACTGTGTCGATGTTCCGGCGCGTTCGAGATAGTCCGACTTGAGGCGTTCGTCGAAGAGATGTATGTCGCGGATACGGAAGCCGTCGCTTTCCCAGACCATATTGACGCGGTAGAAACGACTGTTGAACCAGACGCTCTTGTTGTTCATATCCTTATAGTCGGAGAGAGTCGTAACAGCGGTCGCTGGCGTCAGCGGGAAGTTTTGGCGAAACCATCGCCCCGATTCTTCGAGCGTCTCAACGCGGATAGCGCCTTTGCGGAAGAGCGAATCCAAGAGAGGTATCTGGATAGAGAGACCGTCTTTCATAGCATCCCACGTGAACGAATTTTCCTGCCCTGCCTGCACATAGTTAAACGCTAAGCAGGTGTTATTGAACATATTATCGAAAAACCATTCTACCCATTGACGATTTCCGCCGCCGCCTTTGTAAACCGGTTCGAGCGAGACGACGTGCTGACTGCTGCCGCCCAGACCCGCTTCGTACTGATATATCGGGTCGCTGCCAAGCATGCGGAATATCGGCACGGGTATCTGTCCTTCTGCGGTTTGCGCAGGCATATAAGCGTTGCGTCTGCTTGGATAGTAGGCTTGATTCCAGTACCCGCCCCAGAGCGTGTAGCCGTCGGTGCCTATCTGGTCTTTGCAGTTGCACGAGGCTACTATGTGGTACTTGTCATACAGATAGCCAAGCGTATGAGCGTCGATGAACCATGAACCGACCGAGGCAGGATAGCGCCCGAAGACGGCTTTGAACTTTGCCATATAGACATCCACGAGTTTCTCGCGCTCTTCGGGCGTGTAGCCGGTAGCGAAGCCCACGTCGGCGTGCCAGTCCCACGGGTACCTGCCGCGCCATTTGATACCGCAAGCCTCAACATGCGGCTGCGTAATCTCCCACCACGCGCCGATTTCCATGCCCTGCGCCATTTCCGGCTTCAGAAGCGTTTGATACTTGGGATTAATCAGGGCGTCGTATTGAAGCAGGAACGTGCCGCGCAGGTTATACTGGTGCAACTGTTTAACTTGTTCTACAACAGTTTGATAAAGAACGTCTTCGGTGATTTTTTTATCGCGTGGTTCTACATTGCGTATAAAGTTGATGATATTGACTATTCTGGGGCGAGGTTCGGGATAGTAAAGCGGCGTAGCGTCGGCGGGACGGTGAGCGGTGATGATTTTGCGGATGCGGGCTTCGGCGGGGATTAAGCGGGAGGCGAATGAGGCGTAGTCTTGTTTATTGACGGCTTCACTTGGAGTGAAGCCGTCAGTAATGTACGCATCCCAACCTTTTTCGCTAAGTGCGGCGAGGCGACGGCAGAGTGAAGGGTACTCCATTTCGTCGCGCAGTTCCCAAGCGCACATCTGTACGCCCTCTATCCGGTTGCGATAACGCTCCTCAACTACGATTGGCTCTTTTGTGGCAGGCGCTAAATGCCACCAGTTTTTCCAAGTATAGTAGTTCCACGAAGTATAAATCTCTTCCGGCGACCACTGTTTGTTCTGAGTGATATAAATCGGCTTCCACGAGGTATTTATAAGTTGGTATCCCTGCGCCACGAGGCTGTCGGGGCGTTGATACAGAGTTTCGAACTCGAAAACCAGCACATCTTTTGGAATCTTCACTTTAGCGCTGCCGTCCTTGTCGAAACCTTCCCACAGACAAAGGCGTTTGCCCTTAGCGTGTATGAACTCCCGCATCTTTACTATATAGTCGAGATAGAGGTCATGAACGTTGTCGAAGCCTTTTTCTTTGATATGCTGTTCTATGTGCGGCAGTTTGCGCAGTTCATCGAGATTGGTTTCGTCAGCCCCGATATGGAACAAAGTTGAGTTGGGGAAAGCGTCAATTATCTCGTCTGTAAGTGTTTGCATCGCCTGCAAAGTTTTGTCGGAAGCGAGGTCTATGCACTTGTAATCGGGTTTTCCGAAGACATCCGGCAGTTTGCTGCGCAGGAACGACGAGTGTCCCGGCCCTTCGAGTTCAGGCACAATTTCTACGCCCCGCGCCTGTGCATAATCGACTATCTCCTTTATCTGCTGCTTTGTATAGCACCGTTTCTCGTTGACGAGCGTCGGGAAAGCCGTCGAGGGGAAGACGAAAGACTGGTCGTCGGATAGATGAAGGTGAAGATAGTTGATTTTATACCAACTGCAGAGGTCAATCATCTGTTTTACAGTTTCGTACGAGTGAAAGTTACGCGCCAAATCAATCAACAGCCCGCGATATTTCAAGTCCGGGCGGTCTTTGATTTTCATTTTTGGTATAGCTATCTTACCTTCGGTTATTTCAGCAGCCTGTAAGACGCTGTTCCAAGCGAAAACCACAGCCTGATAACTGCCGCCGACTATCTCGACCTGTTTGTCGGTAACGCTAACGGTGTATTCGTCGCTTTTCAGCGATTTGGCAACTTTGGAGGTCAGAGAGATTTTGGAAGAGGCGGACGCACTGACGTTGGCAGTTTTCCCTGTCAGCGCAGAGAGGTCGTCGTTGATGACCTCGGTCAGCAGCGCAGAGGCTGCGTCGGTTTTGACTGCGAAGGCCTCAACGTCGATAGTCAAGACGCCATTCGCGAGGCTGACGGTTTTCGGATAAGGCACAATGTTCAAATCGCTCGGTTGCGTTGTTTCAACTCTGTCGGGTTTTGGCAAGACTGCATCACTGGTCTCGTAATGACTGGCATGAGCTTTCGACGTACCTTTACCAGTCCCGCATGATGCTGCAACTGTAGCGGCTATTATCCAAACAAAAAATCTTTGTGAATGTAATTGACACATATTCTGCAATATTTTCCTGCAAAGTTACACTTTTTTGAATAATCATTGAAGAGTTAAACCATTACGCAATTGCAATATTCAACGGCACACTGTTTTCTTAACAATTTTTTAAATGCGAGTAATTCTGAAATCTATTATCTTTGTCTCAAATTTATAGAGATTGTTATTATGAATAAAAGAAATTTCATTATCATCTGTTCATTGATGTTTATTGTGTCAGGCATATCGGCACAAAAGAACAATACGCTCACCAAGCAAGAGCAGAAAGACGGCTGGCAATTGCTGTTTGATGGCAAAAATATAACTGGCTGGCGGCAGTGTAACAAGACCGAAATGGCTAAGAATTGGATTATCGATGACGAGGCCATGAAAGTGCAGCGCAGCACGGTTGCGGGCCGTGGTTCCGGTGGTGACATCCTGTACGGCGCACGGAAGTTCAGCAACTTTGTCCTGTCAATAGACTGGAAGATTGAAAGTGGCGGCAATTCCGGCATTTTTTACAACATTGTGGAATATCCCGGCAAGCCGATATACATCGCGGCGCCGGAAGTGCAGGTACTTGACAATTGGAACGCAGGCGACAACAAATTAGCCAGCCATCTTGCGGGGTCACTCTATGACATCCTGCCTGCATTGCCCTCTAACGCCAAACCCGCCGGAGAATGGAACACCATCGTTATCACCGTTGACCACGGGAAAGTAACACATGTTCAGAACGGGCAACTCGTTTGTCAGTATGAGCTGTGGACTGAACGGTGGGATGCCCTCGTAAAGCAAAGCAAGTTTAAAGATTGGCCGGAATTTACTAAGGGTATCGCCAAAGAAGGCTACATCGGGCTGCAAGACCACGGCTACGACTGCTGGTTCCGCAACATCAAAATCAAGGAACTAAAATAGCAGGCATGGCTTCGGAAGTTTTCTTCACGGATATGCGCACCAGAACAGGGCGGAACCTGCTCGACAAGATGGAATCGCTTATCCGCCATGCCGGAATCGAATCCATTGATTTTACGGACAAATTTACGGCCATAAAGTTGCATTTCGGTGAGCCGGGGAACTTGTCATACATCCGCGCCAATTATGTTGCGCGGCTTGTACAGTTCCTGCTGTCGAAGCAGGCTAAGCCGTTCCTTACCGATTCCAACACGCTGTATAAAGGACGCCGTTCAAATGCGCTTGACCATATAACGAGCGCATTTGAAAACGGTTTCAATCCGCTTGCCGTACCTTGTCCTGTGGTGATTGCCGACGGCCTGAAAGCCATTGACTTTATTGAGATTCCATTAGGGTTAAAATATTGCAATACAGCCAAAATAGGCGCAGCGATAGCCCACGCCGACATCATTGTTTCGATGAATCACTTCAAAGGTCATGAACAAGCCGGATTTGGCGGCGCATTGAAGAACCTCGGTATGGGGGCAGCTTCGCGACAGGGCAAATTAGAGTTGCACTCATCATCACAGCCGATAATCGACAAGGCCGAATGTAAATCGTGTGGACAATGCACAAAATACTGCGCCGCTGAAGCCATCCACCTTGATGACGACAGGAAAGCCGAAATTGATTACGAGCGGTGTGTAGGCTGCGGACAGTGCGTCGCCGTATGTCAGTTTGAGGCCGCCCAGCCGGTATGGGACAACTCCACTGACGTGATGAACTTCAAAATTGCCGAATATGCGATGGCTGTGGTGAAAGCCAAGCCCAGTTTTCACATCAATTTCGTGATGGACGTGTCGCCATACTGTGACTGCTGGGACAGCAACGATGCCGCCATCGTGCCAAACATCGGCATTGCCGCATCATTCGACCCGGTAGCATTGGACATGGCTTGTGCCGATATGGTTACGAAAGCTGCCGCCAATGTGAACACATGTCTGGATGTACATGCTTACGGGCAATTGCAGAATGTTGACAAGTTCAAACTCATCCACCCCAATACCGACTGGAAAGCGGGGCTTAAATATGCCGAAGAAATCGGACTTGGAAGCGTTGATTACGAACTGATAAAGCTCTGAGCGGCTTTATTTCTTCCTGAAGAACACCTGAATGGGGACGCCGGAGAACGAAAAATGTTCCCGAATTTGATTCTCAATATATCGGCGGTATGGCTCTTTCACATATTGCGGCAGATTGGCAAAGAGCGCAAACGATGGTGTAGGGCTTGGCAATTGCGTTACATATTTGATTTTCACGTACTTGCCCTTAGTGGCAGGTGGCGGGTATTTCTCAACAGCCTCCAGCAGTACATCGTTCAGTTCCGATGTTTTAACTTTTTGCTGGCGGTTATGATGCACATCCACAGCAGTTTCCAGCGCCTTGAATATTCGCTGTTTCGACAGCGCCGACATAAACACTATCGGCACATCGATAAATGGCGCCGTCCGCTCGCGAATGTGCGCTTCAAATTCTTTGGTGGTGTGGTTATCCTTTTCCACAAGGTCCCATTTGTTGACTAAAATAACTACGCCCTTGCGGTTTCGCAGTATCAGGTTGAAGATATTCACGTCCTGTGCCTCCATGCCCTGTGTAGCATCTATTAATAGCAAGCACACGTCGGCGTTCTCTATTGTTCTTACCGAGCGCAGTACGGAATAAAATTCGATGTCTTCTTTCACTTTGGCTTTTTTGCGGATACCGGCAGTGTCCACGAGGCAAAAGTCATATCCGAACTTGTTGTATCGGGTATTAATCGGGTCTCTGGTCGTTCCGGCCACGTCGGTAACGATATTTCGTTCTTCACCAATGAGGGCGTTTATGAACGAGGATTTGCCGACATTAGGACGTCCTACCACTGCGAAACGGGGCAGGGTGTCGTCGGCTTCCTGTTCGCGGTCAGGCAATGCGGCGACAATAGCGTCGAGCAGGTCGCCTGTACCACTGCCGTTCATGGCTGAAACAGGATACAGCTCGCCAAGTCCGAGCGCATAGAATTCGCTGGCGTCAACAGTCTGCAGGTTATGGTCAACCTTATTGACAGCCAAAAACACCGGCTTTTTGGAGCGCCGCAATAATAATGCCACCTGCTGGTCGAGGTCGGTAATACCGCCTTCCACATCCACCACAAAAAGGATAACATCGGCCTCTTCCAGGGCCAAATGTACCTGCTTACGTATCTCGGCCTCAAACACGTCGTCAGAATTGACCACGTAGCCACCGGTGTCAATCACCGAGAACTCGCAGCCATTCCATATAACTTTCCCGTAATTACGGTCGCGTGTTACGCCTTCTGTCTCGTCCACGATAGCAGTGCGGCTTTCCGTAAGCCTGTTAAAGAGGGTCGATTTGCCGACATTGGGGCGGCCTACTATTGCAACTATGCTCATATTCTTTCTACTTTTCCGGTTAACCCGTACAATTCGGGCGCAAAGATACAAAATTTCTGCGAATAATAGCAGTCTTTCACAAAGAGATTTGAAATTCAGGGGTTGGGTTGTCTGTTCCTAATCATCGGTACAGCAGCGCACACGTAGCCATGTAATCTGCGTGAACGTTTCGGTACCTATGGTAGCTTCCATCTCGATGATATAGTCGCTCACAGGCAGCGTAGCGCTCCAGCTGGACTGGTTGGCATGTGCGGTCTGTTCAACGCCATTGATGCGCCATACTATTGCCGACGGGGCGTCCGTATAGATGCAGTCGAATGTTATCGGGTCGCAGTCGCCATAAGTATTTCCGGCCATCATGTCAGAGAGAACGCCATTAACCTGCATGGTAGCACGCAGGTCGCGGAACGAGGCAGCGCCAAGGAAGTTATAGCACTCGTAGTATCCGCCTTTTCCATAGCCGCTGACCACCAAGCCGTCTGGATTATAAAATTCGTAGTATTCATCCTGGGTAAACTGTACCGAACAGAATGACAGTCCTGCCGTAGCATTGCTGTACCATGTTATGCCGGTACCGGTCAAAGAAACGGGTGTACTGCCATCGATTGATATTGTAGTGCTGTCTGCCCATGCCGTTTTAGTAACCACAAGGGCATAATGCTCCCAAGGCAGTAGGGTAGATGTGCCGGGGACATAGCTGATAACCCAGAACGGAGCTACGCGCGCTGACTTCAGGTTTTGTTCGATAGCCGGTATCCAGCCCATAGCAGGGGCGCCGTCGAGCGCGGTGTTACCGTTACCTACCATGTAATAGACTACCATTACCGGCTTGTCAGATTCGATATACACGCCGGCGGCATCGGTACATTCGAGCTCGACGAAGTCGCCGGGTAAGGGTAAACTTAACGATAGCGTACCGCCACCGTTAGCGGGGATAGTATAGACGCCGGCAGGGACTATTGTAGTGGCTGCCTCTGAGGCCATGATACGGATACGCACCATCCCCTGTGCTGTCTGCGGCACGAAGAACCGCTTGCCCCATTTTTCCACCGATTCCAGCTCCTCATAAAGGATGTTCATAGCATTGACATCGTCGGGAACTGTAGCGCAGTTGTTTGAAGTGAAGAACGCCACCGGCTGGGTGCTGGTAACATGCATGCCTGACAGGTCTTCCGAGAAGCCGCCGGTCGATGCGGCTATATCGCCATAATAGGCATAGACCTGGCCGGCCGCCAGCGACACCGGCGGCAATACTGTACCGTCGTGCTTGGTCATATTGAGTGTACATGCCGTCGGCGCTACGACAAGGAATCCGTCGGCAAGATGCAACGTATAATATTCCCACGATTTATATCCCACCTGAAAATAGTTCCTGCCCAGCGTAGGGGTGGGATGAATTACGGAGCTTTCGGAGAACCCATACAATCCTTCAAAGACATAAAGAATGATATTATGGTCGGAAATTACATGCAGCGAATTTTGGGATATGTGCGGCACAAGAACGCATGTGGAGTTGTATGTGGAGTCTGCACCGTCAAATCCGGTGGCTTTAGGGGCAATATAAGAAGCCAAATATTGAGCTTTTGTCAGATTTATCTTCGTAACGCCAGCCGGAACCGTGTATGTCTGGTTAACCGCAGGATTGGCATTGAATGCCAGATTTACCGATGTAACCTGGTCAGCCACAATTTCCAGCGTCAATACGGGATAATCGGTACTTGCAAGCCCCAGCGCATTGGATGTGAACTGGTTGTTAAAGATGTTTCCAAAAGACAGCCAGAAGTCGCGTCCCTTATTTGAACTCGTTTCCACTTCGGGGGTTGTGGTAAGGTTTACGATGAATATTTGTACAGAGTTTGAATAGCCGAAGTTGCCCTGCCCGTCTGTAACTTTGCGGCGGTATTTGATGCCATATTCGATTTCGGAGGCAGGTATATAGTTCTGTGAGGCCCCGCCACTTGGCACGGGCGTCCACGTATAATCGTCGAGACTGTATTCCCACTGGTAAGTATAACTGTTGTCGCCTCCTTCGGGCAGGTCGCCGAGTATTTCGGCATACGGGCCGTCTTCTTCCACTTTGGTAACGATGCGGGAACATACGCCATTATAATAGATTCCGCCCGGCACTAAGGGGTTAAAGGCACATGCCGTCATCTCTATTTCGAGTTCGCGGCGTCTGATTCCGGCATCGCCCGCATAGATATGGTATTTCCCTGTAGAAGGCCATGGTGTTGGGGTTTGAGTATTGCTATAGGGTATCAATTTTATGCGTCCCTTATAGTAGCCCTGCGTGTTCTGCACTCCGCCGTCAGCGCTCATCTCCACCTGAAACCAGTCAAGTATTTGCAGGGTGTCAGTAAAGTTCATACCGTCGGCAGCATATATCATTGTCGGCGACAGAACAGTTACCCACTGGTCGCAGCTTCCGGCATTAACGGTATCGCGCAGTCCAAGGGCGAGACCTGACCCCGGTAAACTGTTAGCACAATAATATTCGTAAAGGATATACTGTGGGTCATTATTCGTTTCCCAGTGGATAATCCATGGCTGTGAATCATCTAACTGACATTCCGAATAGGAGGCCTTGATACTGCTCAGATTCAGGACATTCTCCGTGAAGTTTGTATTTACGTTTATCGGAGCCCACGGCTGTACTTCCACATATACCGTTCCGAGTTCCATTGTACCAAAGCCTTTAATCTGGGAAACTGTCAATTTATAATATGTGTTTCGCGTGATGCTCAGCTCTTTGAGTGTCTTAACGGCAGGGTCCGGCATAAAACCGTTCTTCAGACCGTCGCCAAGATAGAGACGGTAGGTAAATTTTGTTGAGGGGTCAGCTATCAGATGACAATAGATGAGCAGGTAGCTGGCATTGCTCTTGTCGGTGATGATATGTTCCGGCACGAAGAATGGCGAGGCGGTGCCGTTAAACGTGAATCCTGAAGCGGTCTGTGTATAGTTTGAGGAGACGGTTTTCAGGACATTGCTATTATAGAACGCCGTGCCTGTGTATGGTCGTGCGCCTGTGTATTCCGATGCAGGCAGATGCATTATTTGCAGGCTGTCAAGTGCAATTGGGATGTTGTTCAGGTCGCTGTAATTGCAAGTGATGCCCACCACTTCCACCTTGGAATAAAGGCGTTCCACTTTACCGCCACCGGTAGCGAGGTCTGAGGTGAGGTCCAGAGCAATGCCGTCAACTGTAGTGGCGCCGTTGGCATGCAACTGTACCCCCTCCCATGCACGATACATTGGAATAAGGTGAGAAACGTCAACGGTCAGCCCCGGTGCGGCGGTCAAAACTTTATCTCGAATTGACCCTGCATTGGCGACATTATCCAAGTTCCACGAACTCAGCTCGTTAGCAAACAGATAGATGTTATATGTACCTACTTTAAGTGTTGTTTGGAAATTCACATGGTCGGAGTCAAGGGCATCACTCAACTTCTGATTGAAGATTATATTGGTGCCCGCCGTATTCGTTACAATGAGGCGGGCATCGGCGATTTCGTCTTCGGGCGTAGCTGCCTTAGTCAGCGCGATATTCAGCGCCGCTTCTTCAATGCTCTCAGGCGCGGTTATGGTTTCTACCGAACAGGAATACCATGTTAACCCTATTAACGCCGCCATAATGTTCGAATTAAGCTTCATAATCAGACTCCTTTTCATTTTATCAGTAAAATCATGTGCAAAACACGGTGCAAAGATAGACATTCCATTTTGAACGATTGCAATATTTAATCGCTTATTCTTGTCAAATATAACGATTATTTAATATTAAAGCGTTTAATGAAAAGTCAAACACACATCTGCATATGATTCAGGGGTTCCCATGTCGATGAAATAGCTGTCGAAAACGGCGCCTGCGATGAGGCGCTGCGCAGCGATTTTGGCAAGATAATCCTGCTCAAGCGAGAACCGGTCAGGAAATTGGCGCTCTTGAAACCGTTGACGGTTAATCAGTGCAATGCCGCCATTAATCAGCACATTCGACTGTCGGGATTTTTCTGCAAACGCTGTGACAATGTTGTCTGTGCCCATGCTTATTGCACCATAGCGTCCGGCATCAGCGACATATTTGAGGGCTAAGGTTATTTCAGCATTGGTACGGAGGTGTATATCCTGTAGTTGGGCAATATCAACGGGGAAGAAAGTATCGCCATTTACTGTCAGCACGTTGTCGCCAACGCATGAACGAAGTGCCAGCGCCACAGCGCCACCTGTTCCAAGAGGCTCTGTTTCAACGATATATGTAACAGGTACAGACTCAAAAACATCTCCGAAAGTTTCAACGATGATTTCATGTTTATAACCTACCGACAGCAGGAAACGGCCAACCCCCTGCGATTTCAGGTATCTTAGCAGCCATTCCAAAAAGGGACGTCCATTGACTGGGGCCATGGGTTTGGGCAGGTCAGCCACCACGCTTCGCAGGCGCGTTCCAAGACCTCCAGCTAACACTATTGCCTCAACAGGTGAATGAGTTTTCATGATGGAGAAAGAATAATAACTTATCGGTATGCAGTTGCAGTTACTGTCCAGCTTTGCAGCCCGCTTTTAGTGAATTGGAACGGGTGTATATGTCCCCCGAACTGTTTGAGGCGTTCAATGACATGATAACGGGAGTTCCCAGGGCAAAAGAAGAACAGGTATCCGCCCCCGCCTGCGCCGGATATTTTGCCGCCCGAAGCGCCTGCCGCCAAAGCCGCATCGTAGATTTCGTCTATCTTGCTGTTGCTGATTCCGGCAGCCATCTTTTTTTTGTATTGCCAACCTTCGTGCATAAGCTCTCCCAGCCGGTTCAAGTCGTTTTGCAGCAGAGCTTCTTTCATCATGATAGCCATTTGGCGGGTCTGATGCATAGCCTGAACATGAGCATCCGATTTTTGCTCAATACTTTTCTGCTGACGGGCAATAATGTCGGACGACAGGCGGCTTGTTCCTGTATAATAAAGCACTATATTAAATGCAAGTTCTTTAAGCGTTTCTTCGCGAATCCGCAACGGGTTCACAATTACCTTGTCGTCGGCATAAAACTCCATAAAATTGACGCCGCCAAAGGTAGCCGAATACTGGTCCTGTTTTCCGCCCGCATAATTGAGGTCTATACGTTCAATGCGGTATGCCAGCCGCGCGATGTCATATTCGCCCAGCGGTAGCCGCAGCCATTCCTTGAATGCGCCGATGACCGCAGTAACCAGTGTTGAGGAAGAGCCTAAACCCGACCCTGGCGGCGCATCCACGTAAGTGGTCAGCTCAAATGACAGCGGGCCGGTATCGAAATCCTGCCGTATGCGGTTAACTATTCCTTTAAGCAGGTCTAATTTGCCATTGAGAGGTAACAGTGAAGTCGCATTGAGCGTTTCTGTCTCCTGTCGGTCGGCAGAATACAGATTTACACAGCCACTTTCAGCTGCCGGAGCGATAGTCGCATAGGCAAACTGGTTTATAGTTGCGTTGAGGATAGAGCCGCCATAAAGTTCCGAATAAGGGGACACGTCGGTTCCGCCACCGGCCAGCCCCAACCGCAGAGGCGCCATACTTCTGATAATCATATTGTTAACTGTTTGTACATATTTTCTATCGTCAAATACATAGCTTCCCACGAAAACCGTTTCTTTTCTTCAGCCACATTGCGCTCAAATTCTATTTGCCGGTTGCCAGTATAGAAATCAATTAATGCACGGGCAATGGCCTCCGCAGCGGGCTGTACAACGTAACCCACTTTTCCGTCAGGAATTATTTCAGCCAGTCCGCCCACATCGGTTACGAGCATCGGTTTGTCGAAATGGTATCCGATTTGGGTTACGCCGCTCTGTGTGGCATTTTTATAGGGCTGTACCACTATATCGGCGGCACAGAAATAACGGTTAACCTCTGCATCGGCAATAAACTTGTCCATGATAATCACTTTATCTTCGATTTTCAGTTCGCGGATAAGAGCATGATATGGTGCAGGGTCGGTATAAAATTCACCAGCCACGAGCAGCTTTACAGGCATATTGCGCAACTGCGGGAGACTAATGGCATTGAGCAGCAGGTCAAGCCCTTTATAGTCCCGTATGAATCCGAAGAACAGCATATAGCTGACCGCCGGGTCTAATCCGAGCGATATTACGGCCTCTTCGCGGGCTATTTTTTCCCCGAAACTGTCGAACAACGGATGCGGGCATAAGGCACGGAGCGCCGCAGGACGGAACACAGCGGCATCGCGCAGGACGCTGTTCGACATGGCCACAATTCCATCCACAGCATTCAGGAAGTAGTGTGTTAGCAGGCGGGTGCCGGGATGAGGCTCATGCGGCACAATGTTATCGGCGATACAGATAATTTTTGAATGTTTGTTGGATTTTATCCGCCTGATAACCGTCCCGAAACATGGGGCCATAAATGGCAACCAATATTTCACGACAACCACATCGGGTTGTTGCCTCGCCATGCGACCTCCTGCGGATAACCAGCTGACAGGATTAACAGAATTAAGTGAACGGCGGATAGTTAGTCCGGTCGGCGGCGGCCAGTCAGCATACTGCGACTTGCCCGGGAAAAGGATATTGGGATATTGCAGCGTAAAGGTTTCCATCTCCACTGTCACCCCGTGAGCGATAAACTCCCGCGCCAGCCGCTCATTGTAAGCAGCCAGTCCGCCACGAAACGGATATGCCGTGCCTATGATTGTTACGCTGTTCATGCAGGTGAAAGTAATGAAAATCAAACACACAAGGAGCAATAATTATGCCCCTGTGTTGCGTGGCTTACTTTTTCTTCTTGCGGAGTAGGAAAAAAACTGCGACAGCAATCACGATGACCGCGACTGCGGCAATGATATAGGTGATACTGCCACCGCCTTCGCCTCCGGCGCCATAGAAGGTGGGCGCTTCAAGGTCTGCCGAAATGGTATCGGCAGGATTTGTAAATAAATCGTCCTGTGCCATTACACGCGCAGGGATGGCTGCAATAAATGCAACCGCCGTCAATAAATAAAAAACTGCTTTCTGCATATCGTTTATACTAAATTAATAATTACTTATCTTTGTATGTTCCGGCAAGCCCGTCAGCTAATGCAATACGGGCAGCGCTGAATCTGGGGTCGGCATTGAGTGCCTGCTCCCAGTCGCGAACAGCTCCACTAAGGTCATGACGGCCAGCTTTTAACCGCCCCGACAAATACCATGCAGCCGCTGACGCGGGATTCAATGCTATGGAGCGGGCGGTCGCGTCCGCTGCCGCAACCGAATCGCCCAGCAAAGTTAAGCATTTTCCGTATTGCAGATGCAAATAATCATCATCGGGGTAAAAAATCAGCGCCTTTTCATAACATTCAGCGGCCATCCGGTAGTCGTGTCTGTGAATGGCATCAGTGGCCTGCACCGGCAATTTTGACCTGCGTTTTAACACCACACACACGGGAACGCCGTCAACTTCCACCGAATGAATAACTTCAGCAGGCGGAAAATGTAACAGCTGTGCGGGAGATATGTAACTGTTGCCCACAACTGCATAATCCCAGTCAACATCGTGCCGGTAAGCGTATTGAAAATAGCGGTGTTCAAGTGTCGGCATATCGCGGAAATACCATGAAATATTGAAATTGGAACCGATAACGGCAGTTCCTGTATTGTTCTGTTTCAGTTCATTGCGGAGCCATTCTGCCCCTGAACGCATGGTGTGATAATAATAGTCGGTTTCATAATGCCGGTATGCGCCTTTCAGCCCCCCTGCCAATTCATTATAATACAGATAGTAATACGGATGAGCCTGTATCATAAAGCGTAGTGGATGTACCATCATCAGCCCCAACATGATACCCGCCCCAAGCTGAAATGCACGGCGGCGAACACGCCTGAAAAGTTCGTGGAATCCCACTGCCGACAGCAAAACCAAAGATGGATACACAAATATAAAATGCCGCCACCCGCCATAAAGGTTGGAATGTAGCAATAAGACAAATGCAACAGGAAAAACCGCTGAAAAGGCGATAAAGGCATAACGGAAATGTGATGATGCAGTGATTTTTTTGCAGAAAATACAAAACAGCAATAATCCTGCAAAGACGGCCGCAGGAATTGTCAGCAGCATATATTTTGGCAGGTAATGGCGTGGCAAGAGGTCTGACCATACGAAACTGCCCTCAAAAATTTGCCGCAACAGCGTGGGGAAATGTGCCATTATACAGTATGATTCCCATACATTCATAAGAGGATTTTGCAGGGCGTATGGCCACAGTAACATCCCGCCGATATATCCTGCCACGACAGTTCCCCCCACGGTATATGCAGCCTGCCGCATGTCGGACAGAGCTATGCGTCCGTCGCGCCGGAAGCGTATTGCAAAATGTACGGCAACTGCCAGCAACAGATAGCAATACATAAGCAGGCCGCCAGCACGGATACTCAGGGCGAATGCCAATCCCGCAGCAAGCATAGCCGCGTCCCGCCATACAGGACGAAATCGCAGGGATTCCAGCTTCAACGTGTAATATACGCAAGCGATGCAGGCCAATGCAAACGGCACATCTTTGAGGTTGTTTTGCAGATGTCCCATAAAACGCGGCGACACGGCAAACAATAACAGCACCCACAGTCCGGCGCCATAACCGCGTAGCCAGCAGGCAAAACGGGCAGTAATAAATATGGCTAACCATCCCAGAAAACTGCTAAACAAATGACGGAATAAGTAAATATCGTCTATTCGCAGCCATCGGGTAAGGATACAGGCTATATTATCGGGCGACTGGCCATAGTATCGCAGGTGAGTTTCGGGAGTGTCGAGTGCACGGGTATCTTGACCGGCTGAGGCATACCATTCATAGACATATTCGGCTTGTCGGGCATGGACTTCCTCGTCGCCCGAAATCCCCGCATCGCGGCTGATGGCAAGCAGCAAGCACAGCATAACACCCGCTACGACATAAAAGACTGATTTCAGACGGCAATTCATTCCGGCAATTCATGGATTTTACGAATGAAATAATGCGGTCGCCGTTGTGATTCCTTGTAAATTCTATAGACATATTCGCCCACAACGCCCAGAAATACTAACTGGATGGAACCAAGGAAGTAGATACTTAGCAGAGTTGACGACCATCCGGGTATTGCGAAGCCGAAGCCCTTGGCTATCAGCACATAAATTCCGGCGATGAAGAACACAAGCGCCCCGACGAGGCCGATGGTCAGGCAAAGACGTACAGGGGTTCGCGAGAATGAGAATATGGCGTCGGTGGCCAATGTCAGTAATTTGAAGAGCGACATTTTGGCAGTTCCATCGAAGCGGGCATCACGGGCATATTCCACATATTCCTGACGGAATCCTATGAATGCCCGCAGACCGGGCAGGTACCGCACACGTTCGTCAAGCGACAGCAAGGCATACAGAGCATCCCTGTTCATCATGCAGAAATTGCCCGCATTTTCCATACCACGCAGGCCGGCGAGCCGCTGAAACAGGAAATGAAATATGTTTGTCATGCCGTTTTTTGCTTTGTTGCCATGTCTTTCAGTACGTTTGCCGGAAGCTACATCGCACTGGCCGGAAGCTAACCGCTCATACATGGCGCCCAACACTTCCGGCGGGTCTTGCAGGTCGCCGTCCATCATGGCGATAAATTGCCCGCGGGCGTGTTCCAGACCGGCAGTAAATGCAGCCTGGTGCCCGAAATTGCGGGACAGCTCGATGACGCGGATGCGCGGGTCAGCCTGCTGATATGCCAACAGCGACGGCAGCGTCATGTCGGAGCTGCCGTCGTCAACAACTATCAACTCGAAATCGGGACAAAAACTGTCAAGCGCCGCCAGTGTCCGGCTGAGCAGAGCATCGACAACAGTCGCCTCATTATACAATGGAATAACAACAGATAACTGCATAGGCTTATTCCTTTTTGTTATCCAACGCCTTTTCGATACGTCGGGACAGTTCCTGCAAATGATATTTCGTTGGCTTGTCGCTGGCTATATCTGCGGCCTTTTTAATGTCAGCCTGCAATTCGGATAGATGGCCTCGCACTACTGCCTGAATATCGTTATACGCATTACTGCCGGTTGCCACAGTGCCATTGATAACTATGCTTATAAGGGGACTCGTGTTTTCCTGAATTAATGCCAGCGCTTTGGTAAGGTATTGTCGCTGTAAAGCGCGACGGGGCGCAGTGATTGCCTGTGCTTCAGCCAGCTCGCCCCATACGCCCTGCTTCAGGTCATCCAGATACTCATAAATATCATAAGTCTTATCCTGAATGATGGCATTAAGCATAGAAGTTCCCAGCAGCCGCGACATGACAGTTGACTGTATATTTTCAAGCGACGAGGCCGGATTCAGGCTGATATAAGGCAATACAGAGGTCTCAAACAGCCATTCGGGAGTGGCGAACAGGTTGTCGCTAAGGAACTTAATGGCTGCTTTTTGCTTTTCTAACGGCACGGGTTGATAAACGGGGCCTTTCTCTTCCACCGTTCTGAACGTATGATATTTTCCGCCTACATTTTTAGTAACATGTCCCATGTATCGTCCGAACTGACCGAACACTTCGCCATACATGGCTTGCAGGTCGCTGTAATCTTTGTTGTCGCGGCGCGTCCAGTCGGCGAGCTTTGGGAGTATCCGTTGCAGATTTTTGATGCCATACTGGCTTGCAAGGACGGCATCGTCGCCCATGTCTTCATTCTGCGAGCGCGGGTCATAGCCTTCCGTTTCGCCACCGAAGAACATGCGCGGGTCTTTAAGCGTTTTTATTATCCATTTGTTCATATACGGAATTTCGTCGTCAGGCGTTGCAAACTGTGGCAACAAGCGATAGCCCCATTCTATAGACCAATCGTCATAGTCGCCTACGCGGGGAAAAAGGCCTTGCCGCGAGATGTTGTCTTCGGGCTGCGCCACGTAATTAAATCGAGCATAGTCCATAATTGAGGGGGTATGTCCATGCTTTTCGACCCACGATTTTTTGCGCAGGTTTTCAACTGGCGTGGTAGAACTTGACCCCCAGTTATGGCGCAATCCCAGTGTATGGCCTACTTCGTGGGCTGCGACGAAGCGAATCAGCTGGCCCATCAACTCGTCGTCAAATTCCATAGTGCGGGCAGCAGGGTCAACAGCGCCCGCCTGAATCATATACCAATTGTGCAGCAATTGCTGGATGTTGTGGTACCAGTTAATGTGCGTTTCTATGATTTCCCCGCTTCGCGGGTCGTGGACATGTGGCCCGCTGGCATTCTGGATGGTCGATGATTTATAGACGATGACGTTGTGCCGTGCATCGTTCATGTTCCATGTAGAATCGTTCACCGGTGCAGGCAACCCTTTAATGGCGTTCTTGAATCCGGCTTTCTCGAAGGCCTTTTGCCAGTCATTGACACCGGCAATGAGATATGGTTCCCATTTTTTGGGCGTTGCAGGGTCGATATAGAAGATTATGGGTTTTATCGGTTCTACGAGCTCACCCCGCCGGTATTTTGCCATATCTTTGGGCTCCAACCGCCATCGGGTGATATAGCTTTTCCCCTCTACCTTGTTATCATAGAACTGGCCGAAACTCTGCGTAAAGTAGCCCACACGGGGATCGGCATAGCGGGGTTTCATCGGTTCTTTGGGCAAAATTACTATTGAGCTGTTCATCTCGCATGTTATCGGCGATGCCGAAACAGGCATATTAATACCGCCTGACGGTGGCGCAGTTGAATATGTCCTGACGGTGTGTATTTCGATATTCATGGGGAAGGCATTTACAGCTTCGATGTACGACTTGTCGCCCTGAAACCCGCCGATATTCATGGCGCGTTTAGAACCGCTGCTGAAGTGCAAAATATCGTTGTCGCTCTGAATGAAGTCGGTAACATCAATGACTGACGTTTTCACGCCGAGGCTGTCGCCTCCGTATGCTTTAACGGGAAATCCTGCGACAATAGTATGGACGTTGGAATTACTCACCGAGCGATACATCCCGCTTTCAAGGCTGTCGGCTCGTTCCACATACAGGACGCGCTTGAGAAAGAGCTTGTCGTTTTTGCCTTTCTCAAAGCGCACAACATTTTGATTTATCTGGTCGCCGCCATAAATCCCGTTCAGCGCTTCGGGTGCCTTGGCTATCCGGCTGACAATCAGTATGTCGCGCCCCAGCAATGTGTCCGGTACCTCAAAGAAATACTTTTCTTCGATATTATGAACACCAAATAGCCCGTTAACGGTCTTAGCCTTGTCGGTGATGACCTCTTTATACGGCTTGGGGGCGTTAGAGTTGACCGGTGGCTTGGGTTTTGCATCCGGCTTTTTAATGCTGTCCACTTTGGCAGAATCAGCTTTCTGATTTTTATCCTGCGGCGGTTGCGGCGACGTTGGCTGTTGCGCCTGTAACGCCATCGAAATGACTACTAACAGTAATATAATTTTTCTCTTTAGCATGACTATTATTTTAGTTTGACAAAAAAATTAGCAGACAAAAATAAATATTTATCACGACATGGCCAAAGATTACACGAAAAAAAACATTAATTTTGCAGCCGAAATAAATAAGCTATGAGAAAATACATTTCTTTTTTCTGTTTTTTGAGCGTATGTGTATCATGTACGCAACATCCGGTTAGCCAGTGGGTAATCACTACGGCTGACAATATGTGGGTAACACAGAGCGCCGACAGCATCGGGCTTGTGAAGAGCGACACCATCAGCGCCGAAATCGCATTGCAGGAGCCGCAACAAACCATTGACGGGTTCGGAACCTGCTTCAACGAACTCGGCTGGACATCGTTAAGCCTGCTAAGCGAGGCCGACCGCGAAGCCGTACTGAAAGAGCTCTTCGCACCCGGCATTGGCGCTAATTTGACCATCTGCCGGATGCCGGTAGGCGCTAACGACTTCTCTCGGGGCTGGTATTCATACGACGAGACCGACGGCGATTTTGAGATGCAGAATTTCAGTATCGCCAACGACCGCGAAACGCTTATCCCGTTCATCAAAAGCGCCCTGAAATATAATCCCCGGTTGCGCATCTGGGCATCCCCATGGTCGCCACCATTGTGGATGAAAGACAACAAACATTATGCCTGCCAGCCAACCAGCAGCTTCTTCGACCAGCGTTACAAAAATGACATACAGCCCGAACAGGTGCGGCGTGAGGGCGTAAACATGTTCATCCAGGACGACGCATATTTTAAGGCATACGCCCTCTATTTTGCCAAATTTATTGAGGCATACCGCGCCGAAAACATCTCCATCGCCATGATTATGCCGCAGAACGAGTTCAACTCTTGCCAGCCTTTCCCAAGCTGTACGTGGACAGCCGCCGGACTGAACCGATTTGTAGGCGAATTTCTCGGCCCGAAAATGGAAGAGCTTGGGGTGGAACTTATGTTTGGCACCATAGAACGCAACAACCAGGCAATGGTTGACACGCTTCTGAAAGACCCGAAAAGCAGCCGCTACATCAAAGGCGCAGGCTTCCAATGGGCAGGCAAAGGCGTGGTGAAATATGTCCACGAGACCTATCCATCCCTCAAAATCTACCAGACAGAGCAGGAATGTGGAAACGGTGCCAACGACTGGGGCTTTGCACGGTACGCATGGACGCTGATGAAACATTACCTCAGCAACGGCGCAAATGTTTATGACTACTGGAACACTTCACTGAAGCAGGGAGGCATGAGCCGCTGGGGATGGACACAAAATTCACTCGTAACGGTGGATTCAGTTGCCAGAACCTTTAAATACACTTACGAGTATTACCTGCTGAAGCATTTCAGTCACTACGTGCAGCCGGGCGCACAACGCCTCGCAACATCGGGAACATTTACCAATCTGCTGGCATTCCGCAACCCCGATAAAACGATAGTTGTGGTACTGCACAACTCCAAAAAGGAGCGCATCACTCCGGTACTTAAAATCGGAGAACAAACGCTGCTTTGCCCGTTGCCTCCTGATTCGTTCAATACGCTCGTGCTCAAGCAGGAATAATAAGAATATCATTCCGCTACCGCTCCGCAATTTTTCAGGGACAAGGCATGGCCTTGTCCCTGAAAATGTATTGGCACTTTCAAAGAACGATAGCGAATGATGCAATAACATAATTTCATTTTGTATAAATTCCTGCAAAACGCCTCAGGTGGTTCATCTATCTGCTCAGATAATTTTCGGGATTATTTTAGACAAATATAAAAGTCTAATTATTTTTCTGTACCCCTTTCTTTGGACAGAAAGTTGGACTTTGTTAAACAATTATTTATCATTTCTTTTTGAGAAGAAGTAGAATTACCTACTTCTCCTCGCAAAGATTTTTTATTTTTTCCAATTACAAAGTTACAACTTTTT
>JAISSS010000032.1 GCA_031272965.1 Bacteroidales bacterium
CCGGTAAAGAAATAGTGTTTCGACACATAAAAAAATCTTTAAAGTATTAATAATGCACCGCAGGTAATAACCATTGGCAATGATTAAATTCATGGCGGCCATGCTTCCACAGCCGCCACGGCGCCTGATGATTTGGTAATGCGGTCGCGGTTTTGTTTCTCTTTTTTTCACCTTCGGCCACATCCATTTCAACCAACGTCTATTAATAAAACGCAGGACGTTGTATTTTGTTCACGGATTCGCCGAAAAAATTTGTGTCAAATTGTGTCCCGGATTTGGGAAGAGTGTAGAAGAAAAGGTGGGGGATGGGATTGGTATGTTGCCATTAACATGCTGTAAATAAGGGAATAAAAAAATCATGGCAATCATAAATCAGGGTTCAGACAGGTTCAGACGAAGGGGATTGCGGGTCAAGCCCGCAATGACGGGATGGGGTACGCCCTGTTGGGGTACGCCTTGCGGGTGCCTGTAATGACGGGATGGCTGTGGAGACGCACGGCCGTGCGTCTCTACAAGGGCTGTGCACCTTGCCCGAAAGAATGACAGGAAAAATAACAGCCCGCCAATTATGGCAGGCTGTCTTTTATAAGATAAATTATACGCCTATCTTATTGTGGTATAGGCTTCGAACTCGAATATGCGGGTTTGGGTGGTTGTCTCGAAGCGCAATTTTGAGGTGGTAACGGGTGTGTCGAGGGTTTTCTTGTAGTCGGAGACTTTATTGTCTGATTCCGACAGCGCCTCAACCCATGCGCCGTTTTGCCATGCCTGAATTGTGAAGGCGGCCAGCACGTATGCGTTGTTGCTGTAATTGCCGCTGGCGCCGTTGGTAATGCGTACCCTTTCGACAGCATATTCGGCGCCCAGGTCCACTTCGAGCCAGTGTGTGCCGGACGCAGTGCTGACCCATCGGGACGCATCGGCATAATTGCCGTCAACGGCATTCGTGCCGGGGAAGCTGGCGTTCAGCTGGTCGCTGAAAGTAACCGGCTTGTTCAGCGCCACATTGATTTCTATCGGCACGGCTGCAGTTGCCGTAACGAATGTGTCGATGGCCTGCGGTACCGGCAAAAAGAACGTCCGGTATGACAGCCCTTTGGCGGGGTTGAAATCGGCGAGCTCAAAAACGGGTGTCTCCAAATCGGCAAGGGTCAGGCGGGTGGCATGCTGTACATCACTGTTGTCGGTGAAAAACAGCTCTATGCCCAGCTCGCGGTCGTTTACGGGGCCGGAAAAGTTCAGCGTCAACACGCCCGCCGCGTATGTCATGGAATTGATGGCGCGGTTGGTGAGCGAAGCGCGGAAGCGGTCGCCATAGACGTTCATCATCTTCTCGAAAGGCAAAGAATAGTGGCCGTTGTTATCAATAGCAGTAACGAGCAGAGTATAGTTGCCTTCGCCGATTGGTTTTTCCGTGCCACGTCCGAGCTCCAGCTCGAAAGAATCGGTGGCGGCCGTATGGGTGAGCGGGTAGATGACGGAATCATTTTCGGGGACCCAGTAGAAGCGCACCGATTTGGCGCGCGGGTCGGATGCCCAGAAACGAAGGCGGACACGTTCGTCGCCGGAGAACACTTTCAGCGAATCAATCTTGCCGATATACACCCGCTCGCCGTCAACCAGCCATTCCTTATGCTTGTCGGCCATATCCGAACAGCCTGCGAATACGGCGGCAAATGACACAGTTATTATGAACAAAAGTTCTTTATAAGTCAATCTTTTCATGCTTATGAATTTTGATTGTTAACATATTAATTTTTCTCAATACTTCCCCAGAATGTCAGCTCGCCGATATGTACGCCGGAGGAGCCGCTCCATGTCTGGATGAGGTTAAAGCGCAGGTAGCGTACCGAGGGCGCATCTAAGGGAAATTCAAATTCCTCGCCTGCGCGTCCGTAGGCGTCGTCTTCGGCAGTAACAGTAGCATTGTCGTCGTTGCCGGAGGGCTTGTGCGACACGCAGTCTGTCAGCTTCACCCAGCCGGGGTTCGACGCCCAGTTCGGGTCTTCGGGATTGTTAGCCAATGCAGGGTCATTAGTTCCCCACCATTCCCATACGCGGGGGTTATGCAGGGCGAACATGAAATCCACCCGTTGCCACCAGCGGAAGCGCGACAGTTTGGCTTTCACGCCCATATCGATGGTGAAATAGGGCATGGGGTCGTTGCCGGTCTGGATGTAATACACGTTGTCGGCCACGTTGGTGATGCCGTCCCACAGCTTGCTGATGTCGCGTCCGCCCCATGAGTGCAGCACTAAGCGCGCCGAGAGCAGCATCCCCGCGAACCCGCTTTTGGGGATTTCCTGCTCATAGAAGGGCTTCAAGTGCAGCTTCAGCGTATCGGTATAATTGTCGTAGGTGTCGCGGACAAATATACCGAAATCTGCCGGAATAGAATCCAGCCCGCGCACGGCCGTATTGACCGCGCTTGCCGAGGAATAGAAGTTGTCGAGATACTGGTAAATTCCCATTGAATCTTTCATCAGAATGCCAACAACGACGTCTTCATTAACGGGATTTTTCCATTGGAGTTTGAAGCCCCCGAAAGCCTCCTGCACAACTATGTCGTTCAGGATGTTGTAGATTGGTGAATCGAGCGGTTCGATGTCCACTGTCAGCGGCTGCGATTCGTTGCGACTGCGGTCAACTGTTATTAATTGCAGCGTCGTTTTTTGGGAACGTCCGAACCCCTTCACGAGCATCTGGTTGCTGAACACGGAGGTGACCGTAATCCGTTGCTCGCCTGACGGTGCAGTATAGATTGCCTGCACGTAGAGGATGTCCTCCTGGTCGGGGATTTGGTAGGTCAGTTTCACCGCGCCGGGCAGATTCTCGACTCGCACATCGGACACGGGGTCAGGGGGAATACTGTCAACCGGAAACTGCCCCGGCTCGCTTTCCCTGCAATTGCACAACAGAACGGCAATCGCTGATATACATATAATTTCAAATCGTTTCATGCTGTTATTTTTTAGTTTTCCCAGAATGGATTTTGTACTAAACTCGGATTCCTCCGGATAGAATTTTGCTTTAACGGCCAGAGATATTCTTTGGTCGTAAATTCGAGCTGGTATAATGTTACCGGCTGATAGTATTCAGGCGCCGTTTTCCCGTCCACGTTCCAGCCTTTCACGGGTTGGTTGAGTTCTGTGTCGGCAGTTGTCCAGCGGCGGATGTCCCAGAAGCGCTTTCCTTCGAGGGCGAGTTCGATGTTGCGTTCGCGGCGGATAATTTCGCGCAGTCCGTCCTGTGAGGCGGGCTTGTCGGGGTATCGCGAATATTGCCGCCAGCTGTCGAGTACGCCTGCTAATCCGGCCCGCTCGCGCACGAGGTCTATATATTTGTAAACTTCGGAATCGGGGCCGGAATACTCGTTGCGGGCCTCGGCATACATGAGATACAGGTCGGCTAACCGGTAGTACGGGAAGGCCATGCGATAGGGCACAAAGGCCGACGTATTTGTTACCGATTCGAAGTGGGAATACTTCTTGGCGAAGTAGCCGGTAGCGCTGAAGCGGATAGACATGACTTTGCCCGACATCTGGCCGCTTTTGGCATTGACTGTCCATGCCTGGGTGGAGGCGTCGCCTTCGCCGACTTCTTTGGTGCGGCCATTGCCGAACCATATTCCCCCGTCAAAGCCCAAAGTGGCATAAAACCGCGCTTCACGGAACTGGTTGAGGTTGGCTGTCTCAAAGCCGGAAGCCACATAATACATCTGGTCGGGCGAGGCTGCCGTTACCGTATAGCGGGATTCGTATGGATAGCTTGGGTCTTCATCGATGGGTACGCCGTTGCGGGAATAGAACATCTCGGCCACTTTCATGGTCGGGGATATAACAGGCTGGGTTGCGGCCAATGCCTGGTCGGTAGCCGAGAACCACGGCAGCGAATACGCCTGCAGGTTGGCCGCGCTGTTCTTTGAGATGCCCCAGATGACCTCCGTATTCCAGCGTTGCCCGAAAGCGTTGCGCAGGCTCATCACCAAACGGGTGCTGTCATGAACCGGATAGCGGGCGTCAACAAATTCATATAGCTTAACATTGGCTAACAGCGCCGTGTCAATAGCATTCTTACATGCGGTCATGGCACGTTGCCACTTGCTGACTTCTCGCGTCTGCGGAAAGAGTTTTATCCCGCGCGAATCGGCAATATCTTTGTAAACCGGATTGCCATTAAACAGCGGACTGGCCGCCATCAGCAGCAGGTCGGCCTTTATAGCCAGTGCTGCGGGCTGGGTGATGCGTCCCAATTGGGTGGTAGGCATGATAACTTCCGGCATCAAATCGGGAACAGCCTCGTCAATAAGCTCGGCGATATAGTTTACGCAGTCATCGAATGGCTCGCGATAGACGCGGACATCATCAATAGCCGAAGAAATCGGCAGATTCTCGCGTACCAGCGGAATGGGGCCATACATGCGCAGCAGCCAGAAATGATAGAACGCTTTGAGCGCTTTGACCTCGGCAATCCACGTATTGCGGTCAGCCTCGCTAAGGTCTTTGCCTACCTTGCCGATATTTTCCAGGAAAATATTGCAGTCGCGCAACCCGATAAACAGATTGCTGCCGTCGCGTCCCGAATCCCAGAAGTTCAACAGTGGTTCGGTAACGTTCTGCTGCCCCTGCTGTAAATACCACGGCCAGAAATTTGCCAGGCCGGTGTACCATGTGTTCACGTCATGAATCCACAGCTCATCGGACCCCAGTATGGCAGGGTCATAGCCCGGATGTCCTATGTTGGGCAGATATGAATAGCATGTAGCCCAATATTTCTCCGCCTCCGTAGCATTGCGGAAGGCATAGTCGATAGTGGCCACATTGTCCGGCACCAAATCAAGGTAGTCGCTGCATGAGCACAGCACTACCACTAATGCCGACAACAGGCGTCTGACCGTTAAATTCCGGCGACGGATGCGCGTTTTTATCGCGGCCATCACCATGTTTATTATTTCTTTTCTCATATTGTTATATTTATTTCAGGTTCAGAATTTAGAATGTCATTTGGAATCCCACATTAAAGACTTTCTGGATGGGGTATCCCAACCCTTCTCCGGCCATTTCGGGGTCCCACAGTTTAAACTTGCTGAATGTCAGCAGGTTGGTACCGCTCACATAGATGCGCAGGTTCTGCATAAACCACCGGTTTATCAGGTTCGCAGGCAGCGAATAGCCCAATTCTACCGACTTGAGACGCATAAACGAGCCGTCGCGCATAAACCACGTGTTCCTTTGCGTATTATTGGAATAATACTGGTCGGTGAGCCGCGGCCATAAGGCATAGATGTCTTTGTTGCTCTCCGCCCAATGAGAATCGGCATATACCTTCAAGAGGGCGTTCTTGGAGATAATATCGCCGCGTCCGTCAGTATCCACAAAGGGGGTAGTGTTCTGAGTATCAATCCAGAACGATTCGCGGGCAAGTCCCTGTAAGAAGCAGGAAAGGTCGAAATTTTTATAGCCGCCCGAGAACCCGAATCCGTAGATGATTTCAGGCTCTGTGGGATAGCCGATGGGAATCTGGTCGAGCGTGGAAATGATGCCATCGTTGTTGATGTCGCGGTATTTTATGTCGCCGCCCATATATTCGCTGAAGGTTTGTACAGGGCTGTTGGCCACTTCATAGTCATCTACAAAGAGGCGCTCTGCCAAATAGCCAAACTGCTGTGTAACAGGCTGCCCCACGCGGGTAAGCCAAGGCGTCAGGCTGTTGTCCATCTCCTCATAGACGGTGTATTCTGTCGTGGCCCAGGTGAAGTTGGCACGTGCTGACAGCCATGTGTTTTTAGTGAATGAATGATTATAATCAAGCGACAGGTCGAATCCTTTACCCGATGCTTCCCCGATATTTGCCCGCTGGTCGGCCTGCAATCCCATCGAAGTGGGAATACTGGCCCGCGTCTGCAGGATGTGGTCGCGCTTCTCGTAATAGCCTTCCATCACGATATCCAGCTCGTTAAACAGGTTCATCTCAACGGCCACATTGGTCTTCTTAGAGGTCTCCCATGTTATCTCGTCATTGGCATAGCGCTGTATCGATACGCCGTTTAGCGAATATGTAAAATCCTGGCCAAACGAATAGGCTCTGCCCGTATCGTTCATGGTAACTTTTGAGAGGTAGAAGAAGCGGTCGTTGAGGTCTCCAATCTGGTCGTTACCCACCAAGCCGTAGGTGGCCCGCAGTTTCAGCTTCGGCATCACCCTGCTCATACCACTCCAGAATTCCTCGTTAGAGAGTAGCCATCCCGCGCCAATTGAGGGGAAGAAGCCAAACCGCTCGGCCTCGGCAAAGCGCTCTGACCCGTTATAGCCGAAGTTGAACTCGCCAAAATAGCGGTCATCATACGAGTATGTGAAGCGGCCCGACAGTCCGAGATTGCGCGAGGGCAGCGACAGCTCCAGACTGCCTGCATTAGCCTCCAGGAAATTGCGGCGGGTGGCGACCAGCAATCCGCTGACCCCATGCCGCCCGAATGTGCGGTCGTATGACAGCGCCAGCTCCGAATATGACGTCGATTCGATGAGCTTCGCCCCTTCCGCATAGTCTAAATATTCCCGTCCGCCGGTAGGGTTGAGGCAATACAGCTGATAGGTATCCTTATATTTATCGTACCCCGTTACAGCGTAATAGAACGGCACGTAAGCACGGTTAACGCTGTATTCCGAACGGCGGTTAGTGCTGAACAGCCCCCTGATATTCAGCCCCTCTGTGATGAAATCCAGCTTCTGTTTTACTTCAAACTGCGCCAGCATCAGCGCCTTTGTGTATTCGCGGTAGCCTTTCACCATGTTGGCGTAGGGGTTAATGTAGTTGCCGGTTCCGGCATTGCCGAACATGATATGCTGTATGTAATCATAATCCTCGGTTGCCGGAAAATATGCGGGAAACAGCACGGGGTCGGTACGCATGACCTTCGCATATAGCTCGGAACCGCCGTCAATGGGGCCCGAATAGTCGTCAAAAGTGCCATGCAGCCGGACAATGGCTTCCGTAGTCGGGGTAACATTGATATTGACGTTAGAGCGCAGCAGATATTTGCGCAGGTCAATGTTGTTGTTGAAATTGTTGCGCTTGTCCACGTTCAATATGCCATTGTCGATGTTGTAAGTAGCTGCGATGTAGTAACGGGCGACTTTTCCGCCGCCGCTCACGTTGAAGTTGGCGCGGGTGTTCATGGTGTAGCTCTTGAACAGCATTGCATACCAGTCGGTTGCCGGATATACCAGCGGATTGGCGCCGCGTTCTGTGGCGTCGATTTTCTCCGGCAGATATGGCACTTCGGTGTTCCCTTTACGGGTCAGCACGGCCTCGTTGTTCAGGCGCATGTAGGTAACGGGGTCGGCCAGCTCGACGTTGCGGGTGGGGCTTGAGAACGAGGTCTCAAAACGCATAGTCATCTGGGTTTTGCCTTCGCGACCTTCTTTGGTGGTTACCATGATGACGCCATTGGCGCCACGTGCCCCATAGAGCGCCGTAGCGGCCGCATCTTTCATGATGCTGAACGAGGCGAGGTCGTCCGGTTGCAGCCGTGCCAGGTCGGTGGAGGTCATCTCCACGCCGTCAATAAGAATCAGCGGCCCGCGTCCATAGGTGAACGAGGTTACGCCCCGCACGAAAAAGCTGGCATCGTCCTCGCCCGGTTCCCCGCTGCGCTGGTACGATATCAGCCCCGCCATGCGCCCGGCCAGCGCCGTGGTGAGGTTGCTACTCGGAACCTTCAACTCTTTCGTGTTGACCGTAGTGATGGAGGCTAATACGCTCTCCTTCTTCTGGCGCCCGAACGCCACAACGGTAACCTCGTCTAACTCGTCCGCCTTCTCTTTCATTGTTACATCAATTGTGGTCTGCGTACCGACAGGAACAGTCTGGGATTGCATCCCCACAAAAGAGAATACGAGTTTTTCGGAAGCCGTGGCCTCTATCCGGTAGGAACCGTCCATATCGGTAATTACGCCACGTGTGGTGCCCTCAATTGTAACCGTGGTGCCGGGCAGCGGTTGCCCGCCAACATCGATTACGACGCCTCTGACCTGCTTCTTCGGCGCCTGCGCATACACGGCAGACACACAAAAACAAATCAGCACTAACACCGCCCCCGACAATCGCAGAAAACGGTGAATAATCCCATGCAGGATAACAAAAAAGTGGATTTTTCTCATAGAATTGTCTTTTTAAAAGTGAGAATTAGTGATATTATAATGCAGAAAGGCACACTTGCTGGTGCGCCATATTTACGGATGGAGTACGCGCAACACAAATTACGCGCATTTTTGTGTGATATCGAAACGGCCGGTAAAGCAGCAATAAACGCCAACCCTGCAACTGCTGACGGCTTTATGAAATTTGTGAAATAACAAGCGGTATTTATGTGTATATTCTCTCTCTCTCTCTCTCTCTCTCTCTCTCTCTCTCTCTCTGCAACAACCGTGCCAAATCAACAAGCAAAGCCTCAATTTCAGGTGCTCATTTGTTAATAATTCTAAGTTAACTAAACGTATGTTCAGATAACGAACCAGTATATTATGTTCAGTCATCATACTTTGTGATTCAGCAGTTTTCAGAGTGCAATGATAGTGATTATTTTTCAATTACAGTGATATTCTAAATATAAAAATTCTTAATAATTATTAATTTATTAATCAATATCTGATAATCAGCATGTTATACGCCATCGAACCGTTGCAGCGTTAAAAATTTTGACGCGGTATTCCGTGCCTGTACAATTGCAACTTAATTGGACAGGCCAAATAAACTTCTTACTTTTGTTTCGCTCTATGCTTCCGGATGTTCTCGACAACCTTGTCAAATTCCGGCTTGTAAAAACCATTGGAATTAACAGTATATTGCTTTGTATAAATATCAATTAATTTATTCAATTCTTCATCAGGAATTTTCAAGAGATATGCTGCGATTATTCCATGGATACCTCTATGAATAGAATTTACTAATGTCAATTCTTTATCAGGTTCGGAATTGAGCAATTCATTCATACTTTCAAGAGTGTTATACTTGTTAAATAATGGCAGTACAATTTCCTGAAATAATTCGTAAAAATAATTCGCAGCATTAGCAGCACTTTCGTTTTCAACATAACGTTGATAAACATAGTTACTTTCATTGAAAGCATTATCCAACGACATTCCTATCGTAAAAGTTCCTTTTTGATATTTTTTTTCAAAATAAGAAGTCTCGTGATAAAAATTTTCAATTTCATCAAAACGAATTATAATACCAGGGTCTATATAAATACCGTCATCGCAACGCCATTTAGTGAAAGTAATAAATAAAGCTTGTTTTCCGAAAACAGTCTTTTTGACAAATTCATTATGACTTTGAACGTATTTCAAACCATTGCATATTAATTTTTCAGACAAAGTATTGAAGAATAGTTTTCTTAAATAAGTTGTATCCATAAGTATTTATTTTAGTTATTCTTGGTCTTTGTCTTCGACAGGTGTATTTGGAGTTCCAAAATACTCTTCAGCCAAATTTTGAATTACCGTTATATCCTCATAATCATTAACTTTGTATGTTTTTGCTTTACACAAAGATTTATCCTTATACAGACATACATGCCAAACGGACGGGTCGTATTCTGTAAAATTATCATTACACCGTTTTTGTGTCTTAATTTTCTCATTTACAGAATAAAAAATGGAACTTGTATCGCCGAAAACTTTAATTAAATGCCCTAAATGCAAAATTTGTCCGACAAAATCCTTTCTGCAAAATTTATATTCCTTGCTGTTGTTGGCAAAAACAGAAAGATAATAATGTGAAGTATCTGTAACAGAAATGATTATTATTTCGTCCTTTCTGTTTTTTGCATTGATATTTTCAACGTCATTGATATACAGGGAAATCAACTCTTTCGTAAAATCCGAAAGCACAACATTACTGCTTTCCTTTTTTGCATGGCAAGACATAAAACTGTAAATCATAAATACAACACTAAATATTCTAATCGTTTTCATATTAATATTCTTTATTAAGGAGGAGGCAATCCAACACCGGGATAACGTCTTACAGAAACAGCAGGCGTTCTTTTCGCAGAAGAAGGAAAAATTAACCCCCAAGAAGTAATCCCATAAATACTGTTATTATCATACTGAATTAAAGCACCATTTCTGGGGTAATATACATAGCGTTCAGCATCTGGTAAATATTTGGCTGCTGCAAATTTATCGCCTGAGGCGTCGCCTGCTCTAAATCCAGACGGCAGCGAGTTGTTAGGGTGATTATGCAGAATAGAAGTAACAGTTTGTCCATTATCACTCAATTTTTGGGCTGCCATACTTACTCCAACTTTGTTTTCTTTATGATTAGTCATTACAAGCGAACCATTATCTTGTGTGTTTATTAAACCAAATTCAATTTTTGTGTTATCTGCAAAAAACTTAAACAAATCGGCACCTGCTGTCTCGGTTGTAGTCGAAAAACTTGTAGTATTGTCACTAAACCAACCTGCTTTTTGAGTATCTGTTACCGTTCCATAATCAAATGAAACCGAATTATAAGTTTTATTACCCTCTGCATCAGTTGTAAATGTACGCTGATATTTTCCATTATCGTCTTTGGCAACCATATAAAAAGCGTCTTGCGTTTTATCCTTTATTCTCTTCACAATTTCGCCCGTTCCATTGATTTCCCAAACATCTTTACCTTCGGGGTCAACAAATATTATCGGGTTTCCCAGGCAGTAGTTATATCCGCTCCAGCCGGGGTATTTTTCTCCGAGGGGGTCAGGGGTAGTCCAGTGTGCGTAGTGGGAATCGTAGAT
>JAISSS010000068.1 GCA_031272965.1 Bacteroidales bacterium
CATCGGAGGCGCCCTCCGGCGCGGTTATATCACTTGTGTTGCAGGTCGCCAATATGCCTGCAACTATGCCCATAGTGCATAAGTTTTTTAGCTTTGACAGATTCTGTGCCATTGTATCAAATATTTTCCGATGCAAAAATATACAAAATAGACAGTATAATGATTCCTTTCAGAACAAAAGCTAATTTTTATGGCAAATTAAAAGAATGATATAACATTATATTAACATTGGTAAAAAAAAACCTCGTCATGGTTCTGAATAGAACCTGGCGAGGCCTTTATAATAAACTAAAAATATGATTCAATAGAATTTGAACATTTCTTCGGTAATGTCGGCGCTCTTTTGCAGTATTTGGTATGCTGCGTATGCCTTGTAGCCGAGTTTTTGGGTCAGTTGCTGTTGCTCGCTGTAGCTGTCGGGCTGCTCTTTTTCGCGTACCGATTCGGCTTTTACCACATATACGGCGTTGTTACCCTTGACCGGTTTTGACAGCTGGCCTTGTTTGAGGGCGCTGACTGCGCCGACTAATGCGGGTTCTGTACCGGCGCCGGTAATGTTGGTTGTGTTGTAGTCTATATTTTCGGCGGTTTTCACGTCCACGTTCATTGCTTGGGCAAGTGCGGCGAGGTCGGAAGTTCCGGTGGCGGCGATTTTTTCGGCCAGTATGTCGGCTTTTTTATGCTGCTTAACGGCTAATTCTACCCGCAGTTTCACTTCCTCGAAAGTGGGTATTCCTTTTTTGCGCTGGCCTTTCAGCATGGCGATTACGAAATTGTCGCCGGCCTCGAAGATTGTGGAGCCTTCGTTGTTTTCCAGCACCGATTTTTTGTTGGTCAGGAAAGCGGCCCGTATTATCTGGCGCGATTGTGGCAGGCCGTAGATGGTAATGTCGTGGTCGTTGACCGATGCGGAGCGCTTCTCCAATCCTTGAGTTTTCACCTCATTCTCGAAGGCGTCCGGGGTTAATGCGGCGCTGGCGAATTTGCTGGCGGTGGCGAAGATGTTGTTTCGGGTTTGGGTGCTTGGGATGATGCTTTGTGCGATAACAGCGAGGCGGGCCTGTGGGGTCTCGACGCCTTTTTTGAGGATTTGCAGCACGTGTACGCCAAATTCGGAGGTAACGACATAATATTTGCCGACCTCGCCAAAGAAGCTGGCGTCTTCGAATGACTGTACCATCTGGCCGCGTTTGAACCAGCCGAGGTCACCGCCACTGGGGCTAGACGGGTCGTTCTGGGCGACCAATGTCTCAAATGAGGCGCCATTTTCGAGCGACTTTTTCAGGCTGTCGGCCAGCGCCAATGCGCCGGAATATTCCTGTTGCGACTGTACGCGCAGCAGGATGTGCCGTGCGTGAACAGAATCAGGCAGGTTAATAATGGTATCGGTTTTGGCTAATTTCCATGTGTCGCCGTCCTTATAGGGGCCATATACGGTGCCGCGGGGCTCGTCGAAGGCTAAGGCGGCAAGGTCTGGCGTCAGCTCTTCGCGCTTCTTAAATTCGTTCTCAAACGGCAGGTCGGAATTGGCGTTCACGAACTGTATGTTGTCGTTGGTCAGCTCAAAGTCCGATTTCAAATCGGCTACTGCCTTTTCTGTCGTCTTGTCGTCAGCCGCGGTCGCCGTAACGGGGAAGGCGACATATTCCAGTACGCGGGCGGCTTCCTGGCGGTACTCTTCCTTATGGGCTTCATACCATGCTTTCAGCTCTTTTTCCGTAACGCTCACAGCGCTGTCGGGGATTTGGGAATATGGCACCCCTATAAACTGTATATTGGCGCTGTTCTGTGCGGCCACAGCCTCGGCCTGCGCCTCCGCTTTGGTAACATACAGCCCCTGCCGTAACAGACCGATATATTTCATGTACAGGCGGTCGCGGACGATTTCCCGTTCCACATTTGCCCAAAACTCTTTCTGTTCGGGGGTGCCTTGTGCATCTATCGCCTTGAGAGTACGTACCACAACAGACTTGTCGAACTGACCGGTCTGCTGGTTGGTGAACAGCGACTGTACGCGCTGGTTAATGTTATTGCCCTGAACCATGTCGAACAGCTCTTCCGGTGTGACGGCGATGCCGAGTCTGTCATAAATCTCCGACATGATATTGTCGTGCACAAACTGTTCCCACACGGACGAGCGGATTTGCGACCACGTCTCATCATCAATCTGGCCGCCATTCGACTGCTGCTTGTAGCTCTCGCCGATTCGCTGAACCTGTGCGTCAAATTCCGGATACTGGATGGCGCTCCCGTTGACATTCCCCACTTCCGTGCGGGATGACCCGAAGATGCCACTCCCAATGTTTTGCAGGTCGCTGAAGATGAACGCGAACAGGGCAAAACCAATAACTACGGCGACCAATACGCCGGCTCTGTTTCTAATGCTTTGCAGTATAGCCATTTACTATTTTCTATTTCAAATTATTTTAATTTCAATTTCGGGGTACAAAAGTATAGAATTTTTGGATTGGAAAAACATTCAGCCCTTTTTTTATTCCCCATCCGGGCTTTTCGGACATTAATCTTAACATTCGGCGACCGCCTTGTACCACATCTTAAAATTCTGCGAATTTTATTACGAATAATTGCTAAAATATGTACCTTTGCGGGAAAAATCATTCTCGATGAAACGGAGACACTTTTTACAGATTACCGGCGCGATGGCCGCATTGCCGATGGCCGCATGTGCTGACCGCGCCGACAGCAAAGCGCTGCCGAAGAACATCTACGAGTGGCGGATTTATACGCTCACCGGCGACGGGCAGGCGCTCGACGACTACTATTCAGCCACACTGATACCCGCCTGCAACCGGCTCGGTGTGAAAGTTGGGGCTTTTTCGCTGTTCAAGCCTGCCGAACTGGAACAGCGGTATTTCCTGTTCACCTATCGCGATTGGGCGGCATACCTGACCGCCAAGCAGTCGTTGTGGCAGGATTCGGCTTTCACGAAAGCGGCGGCCCCCTTCTTCGCCGCCACAGCTCCGACGCCCGTATATTTCGAGTTTCAGACATTCCTCTGCGAGGCGTTCAACACTATGCCCACGCTGCTGCGGCCAGCTCCCGAAAGAACCCTCTTCGAGTTCCGCAACTACAAAAGCCCCAACGAGGAAGCTAACCTGCGAAAAATCAAAATGTTTGAATCGGGCGAGATTGCCATCTTTGATAAGGTCGGCATAAATTCGGTATGCTATGGCAACGTCATGGCGGGGCCGCGAATGCCATCGCTGGTCTATCTGACCTGGCATAAGGACGAGCCAACCCGCAATGCGGCATGGAAGCAGTTCGGCAGCGCACCGGAATGGGACGCCATGCGCGGACTGCCCGAATATGCCAATACTGCTACCGATAATAAAGTGGTGCTGCTGTCGCCGATGTCGTATTCTCAAATCTGACCGCATTAAAAAGTTCCTCTCAGGCACGGTATTTCTGGCGATTGTGTCGTCCCTGCTGTGGTCATCCGCTTTCGCGGGTATCAAAGTGGGCTTGTCTTATCACACCCCGCTTCAGTTTGCGGGGGTGCGGTTTGTCATTTCAGGGGTGGCTTTGGCGCTGTATTTTCGGCAGTGGGGGCGCTATTGGCGTGAGGTTGTTGACAATTGGAAGTATGTATGCATTGTTTCACTGTTTCAAACCACTGTTCAATATGCGCTTTTCTATGAGGCCTTGTCGCTCTTGCCGGGGGCAATAGCTGCCATGGTGAGCGGTTCCTCGCCGCTCTTTGTCACTATAGTGGCCCATTTTGCCCTGCGCGACGACCGGCTTAATATGTTGAAGGTCGGCAGTATCGTTCTGGGAATTACAGGGGTGGCCATCATCAGCTTCGGCCGCAATCAGCTCACCCCCGGCGTGTCGGTCAGTATGCTGGGAATCCTGTATCTGCTGTTGGACAATACCTGCGCAGGCTACGCCAATGTGCTGGTCGCCAAGCATCGGGACAGAATGAATCCGGTGGTGTTGAGTTCTGCCTCACTGCTGGTTGGGGGACTGGGCCTGCTGGCGCTGTCGTTCCCGATAGAGGGGTGGGGGCTGAAAGCCGTCTCGGTGGAGTATGGCGTCGCGCTGCTGTGGCTCAGCTTCCTGTCGGCGGCCGCTTTCGCAATATGGTACACCATACTGCAGCGCCCCGGCGTGAAGGTCTCCGACATCGCAATGTGGAAGTTCCTTATTCCGGTAGGCGGCGCCGTTCTCAGCTGGCTGCTGTTGCCGGACGAATCGCCCGATTTGCTGTCGGTTGTCGGCATGTGCATCATCATGGCGTCCCTGCTGCTGCACTGTTACGGTGGCAAGAAACAGTCCAATAACTGAACATTATAATATTTTAAGAGGGTATTGTCGGCTTTTCGATTTTTGCACGGTGATTTTTCAACAATTAATTGTTGATTACTTGTTTTGACGGCGGAGACGATGCTTTGTCCGATTTTTGCTACTTTTGCAGCGAAAATTGAAAGGTCAAAAAAGGAATTAGTATGGCAGAGTTTAAATATGACGAGGGGTCAGTAAAGCATCTTGAATGGCAGGAACATATACGACTGCGTCCGGGTATGTATATCGGCGCGCTGGGCGACGGCTCCGCCCCAAACGACGGAATCTATGTGCTGCTCAAAGAGGTGATGGACAACTCCATTGACGAATATATGATGGGCTTCGGCAAAAAAATAGAAGTCCACACCAGCGGCGAACAGGTCAGCATCCGCGACTACGGACGCGGCATCCCCTTAGACGCCCTCAAAGACTGCGTCGCCCAGATGAACACCGGCGCCAAATACGATTCGGAAGCCTTCGTGAAAACTGTCGGCCTCAACGGTGTGGGCGTAAAGGCCGTGAACGCCCTCTCTACTCTGTTCTCCGTATATTCCGTCCGCGACGGCCGAAAAAAGGAAATCTCTTTCTCAAAAGGCCTCGTTACAGACGAAAAAGACATCGAGAATACCGATGAACCCAATGGAACATTTGTCAGCTTTATCCCCGACAACGAAATATTCCACAACTTCCACTTCCGGAACGAGTATATTGTAAACCTGCTAAAAAATTACTCTTTCCTTAATATTGGGCTTACTATTTCGTTAAATGGCGAAAAATTCCAGTCGAAGAACGGCCTCAAAGACCTGCTGGAAGAGAATATGAGCGCTGACCCCCTGTATCCGGTTATCCACATGAAAGGCGACGACATAGAAATCGCCATGACCCACGGCAACCAGTATGGCGAGGACTACTATTCATTCGTCAACGGCCAGCACACCACCGAAGGCGGCACCCATCAGGCAGCTTTCCGCGAAGCGGTGGTGAGAACAGTGCGCGACTTCTATAAAAAGGAATTTGAACCCTCTGACATCCGCGCATCAATCATCGCGGCGATAAGTATCCGCGTTATTGAACCATTGTTTGAATCGCAAACCAAGACCAAACTGCGCTCAAACGATATGGGACCACAAGGCCCGACCGTACGCAACTTCATCTCCAACTTCGTACAGAAAGAATTAGACAATTACCTGCACAAAAATCAGGACGTCGCCGAAGTGCTGCTGCGCCGTATCCAGGAATCGGAACGCGAGCGCAAGGCAATCACCGGCATCCGCAAAATGGACAAACAAAAGTCGAAAAAATCTATCGTCAATAACAGGAAACTGCGCGACTGCAAAATCCATTTCAATGACAAGGCGGAAGTCAGAGACGAATCGAGTATCTTTATTACGGAAGGCGATTCGGCCAGCGGCTCCATCACTACATCCCGCGATGTGAACACGCAGGCCGTGTTCAGTCTGCGCGGCAAACCGCTTAATTGCTACGGGCTGACCAAAAAGGTGGTCTATGAAAACGAGGAGTTCAACCTGCTACAGGCCGCGCTGAACATCGAAGAAAGCCTCGACGACCTGCGCTACAACAAGGTGATTATCGCTACCGATGCTGACGACGACGGAATGCATATACGCCTGCTGCTCATCACCTTCTTTCTGCAGTTCTTCCCCGAATTAGTCAAAAAAGGCCATCTGTATATCCTGCAGACCCCGCTGTTCCGCGTCCGCGACAAGAAAGTTACCCACTATTGCTACACTGACGACGAGCGGCAATCGGCTATTAAAAGCCTCGGACGGAATGCCGAAATCACCCGCTTTAAAGGTCTGGGCGAGATTTCTCCGGGAGAATTTAAGCGCTTTATCGGCCCCGACATACGCCTCGAACCGGTGGTGATGAAAAAACACGAATCGGTCAGCAAAATGCTCGACTTCTACATGGGCAAAAACACCCCCGAACGTCAGGATTTCATCATCGAAAACCTCTACGTAGAACGCGACGAAGTATAGCCGGACGGTTTCAATTCAGAGGCGTTGCGCTCAACGTCCCTGCAATGCCCGTTCTACTTTCCCGTTAACTCACAAGTTTTACCGCTGCTACTAAGGGTGCTTCGGATGAATAAGGGTTTTGAGTGTCAACTACCATCTGCTCTACGCGCTCTTTCAGCCATGCGATATAGTGGTACATTCTGCCCGACCAGCGGTACTGGAACGAGCGCACCTCGCCTGCCTCGCCCCAAATCACCTCATAGTTGCGGTTGGAGAAGAACGGCGGGTCAAGATAAATCAAATCTATCGTTTCGTGCTCAATGCCTTTCAGAATTTTGAGGTTGTCGCCAAGAATGAGTCTGTTAATATCAACTATAGTGCAAAATAATTACTCAAAAATAAAACAGCAATATTTTGGAACAAAGATAGTTGAAATTTTTCACATCACGCATATACACGGGGAATTTTTCTGCGGAAAAAGGCGATAGCAGGCAAGGCGGTCAGCATATTCCCTGCATACGGGCTGTTGATTGACAGCCATATTCAGGCTTGATTTTTCATGTTGAAGTTCAGGACTTTATCCATAATTGATGCGGCCTGTTGTGCCGTTACCTCTGTGGTAACATAGCGCAGACACAGGTGCAGGGTGTCGCCGACGGTCAATACAAAAACATTGATGCGGTTTTCGGGGAAGGCAGGCGGGATGAAGTTCATGTCGCATACTTTGAAACGCCGGAATGTCCCCATATTTACGCATCCGATGTTAGACACGCCAAGTCCCTTGTCGCCCACTGCGCCCAGCAGCCGCGACAGCTGGCAGGATATGGGGTGTTCCCACCCGTCATAGGCGGAATACATGACCGATTCTATCAGGGCGGGTTCAAAGACGCTGAAAAAGTGCCATGCAAAGTAGCGCGTCTGCGGATGGTGCAGGCTCTTCCGCAATGTCTGGCCGATATGGGCGGCATTCGTGCGGAAGTCGGATGCGCTGTCCCACCGCATCTTCATCCGGATGCCGGATACATAGTTGCCAAGACAGGCAGTTGCCGGATTCAGCAGTTCGTTACGGATATTGGCCACCACACTGACCCTGATTTTACCGTCGCCGTAGAACTGCGGGAACGTGTCGATTGTGGCGTTCATAAATGCGGCGACAATAAAGTCGTTCACAGTCAGCTGGTTCGTTTTGCAATAATTAATCATCTGTGCAAAATCGTTGCCTTTTATGTCTCCGAACACTTCTGCCGGAGGATGGCTGTTTCTATAGCGGACGAAGAACTCTCGAAATTCCTGTTCCGAAAATGATTTGGGATTCTTGTTCCATGCATTGTTGAGCGCCGGGCCGAACATTTCCTGGGCCACGTTGAATGTGGGTTTATATGCCAGCTTGATGTCGGGCAGCGGTTGCGGGGTGCTGTCTATGCGGTTGTCTAAGGCCAGCAGCATGTCGCGTATCAGGATGTTGAAGCCCTGCCCGTCTGTGAGCAGGTGGTGGGCATGAAATGCGAGCCGTGTATGCTGTCCGTTGCAGGCTATGCGGAAGTGCAGCAGGCCGCGTCCGAAATCCCACGGGTGACTGTCAACGGCGGTATGCCATTTCACAAGTTCCTGAAAGTCAAGAACATCGGTGTATTCGATGTCGAGATGTGCCGAATCGGGAATCAGCCATGCGCGGTTGTCGGCGTCCACCGCGACCGTGCACAGCAGACGGGGATGCCGCAGTGTCAGCAATTTGAGCGCTTGTTCAAATTCATCCGGCGTTATGGCCGTATCAATGAGGACGGTATAAGTTACCTGAATATTTGGCGAGCGCAAATACCAGCGGTCGTATGTCAGCAATACCTTCTCCATGCCTGCGTATTATTGCCTGTTATGATGCTAAGTGCGCGACGCCAATGTGCTGTATTGGCGGGGTTCCAGTATGTTTTTGTAGGCGGGGCGGATGATGCGTCGCTGCTCGAAGGTGAGCTCTTCCATGCGGTGAGCAGTCCATCCGGCCATGCGCGACATGGCAAACAGCGGGGTGTATATTTCCTGCGGCAGTCCTATCATGGCATACACGAAGCCCGAATAGAAGTCCACATTTGTGCATACCGTTTTATTGACCTTTGCGCCTTTAAATTCCATAAATGTTTGAATTGCAATGCTTTCTATGCGCTCATAGAACTCAAATTCGCCGTCTAATCCTTTCTCTTCGGCCAAGTCTTTAGCTCTTTCGCGCAGCAGTATTGCACGGGGGTCGGAGATAGTATAGACGGCGTGGCCTATTCCGTATATTTTTCCGGTGCCGTTGTAGGCTTGTTTATGGAGGATTCGCATCAGGTAGTTGCGGATTTCATCTTCGTCTTTCCAGTCATGGATTTCGCGTTTGAGGTGGTCCATCATTTGCATCACTTCGAGGTTTGCGCCGCCATGTAGCGGGCCTTTCAGCGAGGCAATGGCAGAGGCCACTGACGAATAGGTGTCGGTGCCTGACGAGCTGGTTACCCGCATGGTGAACGTGGAGTTGTTTCCCCCGCCATGTTCGGCGTGCAGCACCAGCGCCAGGTCGAGAACATCCGCGTCAAGCCGCGTATATTTGTTCCCCTTGAGCAGATACAGCAGGTTCTCGGCCGTTGACAGCGCCGGATTGGGATGCCTGATAGACATCGTCTTGCCCTTGAACTGGTGGATGTAGTTATGATATGCGTAAGCGATAATCGTGGGGAACTTGGCAATCAGCCCCAGCGATTGCAGAATCAGCTGGTGGGGCGTGGTGTCGTCCGAATCGTCATCGAAATTGTAGAGCACCAGCACCGACCGCGCCAGAATGTTCATGATGTTCTTGCCATGCAGACTCATCAGGGAGTTCTTCAGGTTGTCGGGCAACGCGCGGTTGGCGGCCAGAAATGAAGAGAAGCGGGTGAGTTGCGCCTGCGTGGGCAGCTCGCCAAACAGCAGCAGGTAAATTGTCTCGTCAAAACCGTGCCGCCGTTCCTGCTGGAAGCCCCGCACGAGGTCGGCCACATTGATGCCGCGATAGAGCAGTTGCCCGTCAATAGCTTCTAAGGCGCCCTCCTCCGTCTTGCGGTAGCCCACCACGTCGCCAATGCGCGTCAATCCCACTAAAACCCCGGTGTGGTCGCTGTTTCGTAACCCCCGTTTGACATTGTATTTCTCAAACAGCCCCGTATCAATATGGCTGTTCTTCTCGATTGATTCCGAGAGCTTCTCAAGTAAACTCTCCGGCAAATTATTTGTTTCCATTTATATTATTCTTTCTATATTAACGTATGATTAAAATTCACTCGTGAAATGAAATTTTATTTCTTTAAATTCGTCCTGCGTCATTTGCAGGATGAACTGCGAATCGGCCATGAACACGTCGCGGCCGAAGCGGTCAATGGCCATCTTTTGCTGCTTGCGCTGCATAAATTCCGACATCACCTCCCGATTATCGCACTCTATCCAGCAGGCTTTATACATGGATATTGGCTCAAACCGGCATTTCGCGTTATACTCATGCTCAAGGCGGTATTGAATCACCTCGAACTGCAGCTGGCCAACGGTGCCGATAATTTTACGGCCATTGAAGCGGCTGACAAACAGCTGTGCCACCCCTTCTTCCATGAGCTGGTCAATGCCTTTGGCCAATTGTTTGGACCTCATGGGGTCTGCATTTTCCACGTATCTGAACAGTTCGGGGCTGAAGCTTGGCAGCCCTTTGAAATGGATTTCCTCGCCTGCGGTGAGGGTGTCGCCGATAATCAGGTTCCCTGTGTCAGGGATGCCGATGATGTCGCCGGGGAACGCCTCATCGATGGTCTCTTTTTGCGCGGCCATAAATGCTGTGGGGCTGGTGATACGCATCGTTTTGCCGGTGCGGATGAGCTTGCAGGCGCTGTTACGCTCGAAGTGTCCTGAACATACTTTCACAAAGGCGATGCGGCTGCGATGGTTCGGGTCGATGTTAGCATGAATCTTAAAGACGAATCCTGTGAAAGCGTCTTCGTCAGGGTTCACTTCGCGCTCTTCGGCATGGCTGGGGCGGGGCGGAGGGGCAATCTTCACGAAAGTTTCGAGCAGTTCCTTGACTCCGAAATTATAGAGTGCGCTACCGAAGAACACCGGTGCGAGGTTGCCGTTCAGGTAGTCAGCGCGCTGAAATTGGGGATAAACGCCTTCGAGCAGTTCGAGTTCCTCGCGCAGTACGGCGGCGTCGCGTCCGATATGCTCTTCGAGGGCGGGCGAGTTGATGTCGTCAAACACTATGCCGCGTCTGATTTCCTGCACGTTGGCGTCAAACAGGTGCAAGCTGCGGCTGTAGATGTTGTAAACACCCCTGAAATCGGGGCCGCTGTTAATCGGCCAGCTTAGCGGACGGGTCTTTATCTGCAGTTGCTTCTCTATTTCATCGAGCAGAGTGAAGGTGTCGAGGGCAGGGCGGTCTAACTTGTTGATAAATACTATGACCGGAGTTTTTCGCATCCGGCATACGTTCATCAGCTTCTCGGTCTGCGGTTCCACGCCTTTGGCCGCATCAATAACAATAATAACGCTGTCAACGGCGGTAAGGGTGCGGAAGGTGTCTTCCTGAAAGTCCTGGTGCCCGGGCGTGTCCAGGATATTAATTTTGTAGCCGTCATATTCGAATCCCATGACGGAAGTAGCCACAGAGATGCCGCGCTGTCGCTCAATTTCCATGAAGTCGGACATTGCCGCTTTCTTTATTTTATTGCTTTTCACGGCGCCGGCCACGCGGATTGCCCCGCCAAAGAGCAGTAGCTTTTCAGTGAGGGTTGTTTTTCCCGCATCAGGATGGCTCACTATTCCGAAGGTCCGTCGGCGTGCTATTTCTTCTAAGAATGTCATTTATTCAACGATTTAACGATTCAGCGATTTAATGATTAATGGTTTAGCTGTGTTCATCCGGCCAGCCGGAGGCGAGGATGTCGGCGATATGGATTGTCTTTATTGGCAATTTGTTCCTGTGGATGAATCCCTCGATGTTCATCAGGCATGATGATTCGGTGGAAACTATATATTCAGCGCCGGTTTTCAGGGCATATTCGACTTTTTGTTCGGTCATGGCCGTAGAGATGTCATGGAATTTTGCCGCGAAAGTTCCGCCGAACCCGCAACAGGTCGCTGTCTCGTCCATCTCTATCAGTTCGAGGCCATTGACGTTGGCCAGCAGTGTTCGCGGTTCGTTGCGTATTCCGTATTCCCGCAGGGCGCTGCAGGCGTCGTGGTAGCACACTTTGTGAGGAAAGCATGCCTGAAAGTCGGTGATTTTCAGATGGTTAACAAAGAAATCCGTCAATTCAAACATCCGTTCAGAGAGACTGGCACACTGCACGGCTTCCGGCGTTCCTGCAGGAAACAATGTTGAATAATAGTTCTTAACAAATCCCGTACAGGATGCTGACGGGCTGACAATGAGGCTGTCGCCCGCGAAGTCGCGCATGAACTTTATGGCCAGGTCGCGGGTTTGTGCCCAATAGCCGCTGTTGTATGCCAGCTGGCCGCAACAAGTCTGTTCGGGATTGTATGCAGCCTGAACGCCTGCCCGTTTCAGCAACTTCAATACATTGAACGCCGTACGGGGATATAGCTGGTCAATAAAGCATGGTACAAATAACGTTACAAGCATCTGGTTATCAATTAGTTAAAACACAAAAAGCTGTCCGTTGAACAGCCTTTGTTTTGCACGGGAGGAGCGACTCGAACGCCCGACACTTGGTTTTGGAGACCAATGCTCTACCAACTGAGCTACACCCGTATCGGAAATGCGGTGCAAAAGTAGTGCTTTTTTCGATACCCCCGACAAAAACATCAGTTTTTACCCGAAAATTTAAAATATATCCCCCGAATTTAATGTATGAAAAGTATATCTGTTTCCCAATGCCTGAAAGTACATCATAAAATCCGCTATATAACTCGTACCGTTGAAAAATAAATTTCCCTGTGTAACCTGAGAATGATTATCTTTGCCGAAAATATCTATGTATGGTTGCAGAGTTTTTTAGCAGACCTCTTATTGAACTTGTTGCATTTATGCTGTTCACCACAGGAACAGTTGTGCTGTTGGTAATTTTGCTCGCCTATTACGTGAAATTGGCGGTCAGGAAAGAAAAAGGGCTTTCGACAGATAACGTTCCCTTAACAGTGATGATTTTTGTCCACAATGAGCAGTATAAAATTGAATCTATAGTCAGGGATTTATTAGTACAGGCGCCACCGCAATTGGAAATTGTGATTATTGACATGTATTCGGAAGATGACACGGCCACAGTGCTGACCACCATGTCGCGCCGGTTCCCGCAGCTGAAGATTAGCTTTCTGCGGGAGGAGATACGCTTTTACGACAAGATAGCTATCAACCTTGCCGTGAAAGCCGCCTCTAATGAGAGGCTTGTTATCGTGCCGCCTACGGCCGAGAATGTCTCGCCCGATTATGCACGGATGGTTGCTTCCGTCACTTCCGAAGAGCCTGTCCCTGCAATTGGCTACAACAACCTCGCGCCGGGGAGAGGATTCCTCCGCCTGCTATGCCGCACCGAAAGGTTCTTTAACTTCCTCACCACAGCGGTATGGTCGGCGGCGCGTATCCCCATGTTTTTTCAGGCAACTAATGTGATGTTCAACCGTAGCCTGTATCTCAACGCTGACGGCTTCCGCGGGAAAATGAACAGGGCATTTGCCAATGTGGAACTGCTGTTTAATGAGACAGGCCGCCATAAAACCGAAGTTATCCTCTCCCCGCAGGCCAACCTTTTGGAAGACGACACCCTCCAGTTGAGCGATTTTGCAGAGCTGGTGCAGCGCCGTATCATGCTTCGCCGTAGCCTTGCAACATACAAACGACTGCTGCTCAGCGCGGAAGACGCCGCTAAATGCTTGCTGACCGCCGGATTCATACTTATGCTGCTCTTCGACCGCAACTATTGGCTGTTCTATACCCCATATCTGCCCGTATTTATCCTGCATTTGTTCATCATCCGCAAAATATTGAACAAACTCCATGAAAAAGCGCTCTTCTTCCCGGTCATACTGTATATGTTCATCCGCCCGCTTGCCAGCATCTATCACCGCTTGCTGCTCTTCTTTCATCTTCAACGAAAACGATGGATATAATCAGAAAGTATTTTCCGGCGCTCACCCCCCGACAGACAGAGCAGTTTGCCGCCTTACAGGATTTGTATCGCAACTGGAACGCCAAAATTAACGTCATCTCCCGCAAGGACATTGATTCGCTTTATGAACGTCACATTCTCCATTCATTGGGGATTGCCAAAGTTATACGGTTTTTGCCGGAAGCCACAGTGCTTGATGTGGGAACCGGCGGCGGATTCCCCGGAATACCGCTGGCAGTCATCTTCCCCGACACAGCGTTCACATTAGTAGATTCCATCGCCAAGAAAATCCGTGTGGTCAATGAAGTGGCGTCCGCCATCGACCTGAAAAACATAACAGCGATGGTCGCCCGTGCCGAAACTGTTAAAAACAGATTCGACTTCGTGGTGAGCCGAGCAGTTACCGCATTGCCGAATTTTGTCCCGTTAGTAGCCGGAAAAATAGCCCGCAAAAACCGGCATGAACTGCCTGACGGCATCCTCTATCTGAAGGGCGGAGACTTTAACGACGAGCTGGCCACATTCGCCAATTGCAGGCTCTTTAACCTTAGCGACTGGTTCGCCGAAGAATTTTTCGAGACCAAGAAAGT
>JAISSS010000044.1 GCA_031272965.1 Bacteroidales bacterium
AAAGGGAAGTTCGTAAAAGTCAAAACGCAGACGTTCCAACCCAAGACCTATACCCGCGAGTATCTTGAAGAGCGCGACAGCGACCTCTGGAAAGGCGGAGAAACACCGAAAGAGTGAGGGTGCAGTGTAAAGTACCAGGTACTTGAACAATCGCCGATTACTGCATCAGCCCCCTACAGGATATAAAAAGGCCAGAGAGTGCATAGTGGGCTACGAGCAGACAACATGATGCTGATTTTTTAAAATACGATTGCAAAAATAAAAAGAATGTTAACAGTGAAGAAAAAAAGAACTTTTTTTGTATAAAAATTTGGGTGGTCAAACAACCTTATAAGGAATTATTGTACTTTTGCAGAAATTTTAGAATTGAGCAGAGCAAGATGAAGAAGTTGGTACATATATTAATAGCCATACTGTTGGTAGCTGTCTCGTGTGAGGACGAGAAGTATGCCACTTCGTCTGATGTCAAGTTGGAATTTTCGGCTACGGCAGTACGGTTCGATACCATATTTCCGGAAATCGGGGCTGGTACGCAGCATATTAAAGTATATAACCGGTATGACCAGTCCTTGCTTGTATCGTCAATCCGGCTGGCTTCAGGCGAGGCCTCGCCGTTTCATCTGAACATCAATGGCATGTCGTCCGATGAAATGCAGGATATGGTTATCCCCCCGCGCGACAGCATCTACATTTTCATCGAAGTGTCAGAAGATGTTAACAATACTAATCAATCGTTCTTTTTACGCGATTCCATAGAGTTTATAACCAACAATAATTCACAGGATGTGGACCTGATGGCATGGAGCCAGGAGGTCAATATCGTCAAGAACGACATCGTAAAATCGGAGACGTGGACCAATGATAAGCCCTATTTGGTCAGCCGTCCGGTGAAAGTTGCCAAGAACGCCGTACTCACCATCAGCGCCGGAACGAAAATCTATTTCCATCATGGCACACGGCTGCTTGTGGCCGGAAAAATCATCGCCAAAGGCTCTTGCGACCAGCCCATAGTGTTCCAGACAGACCGCATGGAACCGCTGTTCCAGAACCTGCCCGACCTGTGGAACGGCATAGTGCTGGCGCCGGGCAGCTATGACAACGTGCTTGACTTCGTGGAGGTAAGAAACGCTCACATCGGCCTGCAGGTAGGCTCTATCGAAGAAAAAGGCTTCGCAACCGCCGTCATAGGAAATTCCCGCTTCATCAGCAACTTCTATGCCGGAATATTCTCCGTAAAGTCGAAACTGCAGGTTTATAACACGCTGATAGCCGATTATCACCGCTACGGCGCTGCTCTCTTGCTGGGCGGAGAATACGACTTCTATCATACCACTATCGCCAATTACGACCTCGACCCCGTAAAACTCCGGCTGACCCCATCACTGCTGCTCTCTAACTACCTGATAGTCAACAAAGATGATAAGGAACCGGAAACCCTTACCGGCGATTTAAAGAAAGCCTATTTCAGTAACGTCATTATTGCCGGCGATGCACCGTCCGGCAACGAGGTCGGTATGGAACAAAATTCGGAGGCCAATTTCAACTTCCTCTTTGACCATTGTCTGCTACAGATGTGCGACACGTTCAATGTCAGCAATCCCAACCACTATAAGCACATCCTCAAGGGAGTCAATCCGCGGTTCGCAGACCCTTTCCGTATGCGGTTCGAGTTAGATTCCATCAGTCCGGCGCGGGATGCCGGCTTGCGCGACATCGGCGACCTGTATCCTTATGACCTGGCAAAACAAAACCGCATTTCCGACCTCGCCCCTGACCTCGGCGCCTATGAACGCATTGACAAACCTAAGAAATAGCCTGTACATCGCGCTGTGTATCGCCGCTCTGTACTGCACTGCGGGCGCACAGAATTCCTCTCCGCTCAACATCATGTTCTATAATGTGGAGAACTATTTTGACACGCGGGATGATTCGCTGACCAACGATGCCGAATTTCTGCCGTCAGGACCCCGCAGATGGACATACGGTCGCTTTGAGAAAAAACGTAACGACATCGCGAAAGTTATCCTCGCCGCCTGCGACGACAATGCCCCCGCGATAGTAGGCCTCGCCGAAATAGAGAACCTCTTTGTCCTCGAAGAGCTGACACTCAACAGCCCGCTACGCCCGCTGAACTACAAGATTATACATAAGGAATCTCCTGACGAACGCGGCATTGACGTCGCCTTACTGTATCGTCCGGAGTTGGTTACCCCGTTGCGCTACAACTTCCTGTCGCTCAAGCAGAAAGGCTACAGCGGCAAGACCCGTGAGATACTGTATGCCCGTTTCCGCACTGTTGACGGCGACACCCTGCACGTCTATTTCAATCACTGGCCGTCGCGCTATCGCGGACAGACACAGACCGACCCGCTCCGGAAAATCGCCGCAAATGTTCTGCGTAATCACGTCCTGCAAATGCAGAATAACTTCCGCAACCCGAAAATCGTTATCATGGGAGACTTCAACGACGAGCCCCAAAACCACAGTATCCGCGACGTGCTGTTACAGGGTTCCGGTCTGGTGAATCTGTCGGCAAACTGGGCACCCGCCGGAACGCTGAAATACCGCCAGCGATGGCAGATTTTCGACCAGATTATCATCTCCCAAACACTGCTCGATGCGGATGCCGCACTGCATACCACCCCAAAACAGGCGTCAATAGTAAATAAAGACTTCCTGCTCGAAGCCGACCCGAAATATAAAGGCCAGCGACTGTACAGAACATACATCGGCTATAAATACTATGGCGGCATAAGCGACCATCTACCCGTCCGCCTCGAACTCACTAATAACCGATAAATACTCTGATTCACTGCAAATTATGACACGATACATGACTTTATGCTTTAAGAACATACAAATATGCCTGAACAACGATTCCCCGAAAAAAAATGTAAAAAATTCGCCCAAAAGCGCAACCTTTTCACGAATTAATTGTCTTATATATGAAAGAGGGACATTTATTGTCCAAAATAAAAGAAATGATAACTGTTATAAAACACAGGAAAAATGAAAGTGATAAATTTGCATGAGCAATTATTGAATTTCTTGAACGCACGGTTCCCGAAGAAAGCCGATTTATGCAATTTAGTATCCGACTATCTCCGTGTAGAGAGGGAATCGGTATATCGGCGGCTTCGTGGCAATGTGGCATTTACGGTGCAGGAATTAGGCATCCTGTCCCAAAAGATGGGGTTCTCTATTGACAGCCTGCTCTATCGCGGCGCCAACACTAAGAACTCGTTAGTGGTTAACATGATTTTCCCGCGTACCATGCACTCGATAACCGAGCTCAACGACACCCTGAAAGCGTCGGCCAACATGCTTGACCGCATCGCCACACAGAAGGGCGTGGAGCTGGGCGCTGTCGCCTGCATCATCCCCGTTGAGTTCTTCATTCTGTATCCCAACCTCACCAAGTTCCTCTACTTTAAGTGGGGCTACCATCACGTGGATGACGACCAGTTCAGGAACTATGACGCATGGGAGATGCCGGAAAGCATACGGCAATGGAGCCTGGCTGTCCGCGCCGCCTACGACAACTTCGACGACCTGTTCTATATCTGGGACGATGCCGTTATATGGAGTACCATCAATGAGCTGAACTATTTCACTGACGTTCACATCATATCCAGCGAGGCAGCACAGGTCATCAGAGAAGACCTCCACGCAATGCTGCGTAGCATGGAGCGCGATTCACAGGTCGGCGCAAATTCCTTAGGCAAGACGTTTAACCTCTACACATCTAACGTCAACATGGGCATCTCCTGCTCGTATGCCCGGTCAAGTACAGGACTGTGCCATACGTTCCTCAATTCCACCTTCTTCAACACCACCATGTCTGATAACCAGGAAGTGTGTACAAACATCTGCAACTGGATAAAGTCGATGAAGAAAGTGGCCACGCTCATTTCCGGCTCCGGCGAGAAAGAACGGATACTGTTCTTCGAGAAGCAGCATGCCATGGTTGACCACAGGTAGTCAATACCTGTGAGAAGCGGAAGTTTTTGCCAACAGTCGAAAACTTCGATTTAACGGCGCCTGCCAGCAACAGCATGCGGCCGGCAGGCTTCATGAGCCCTGCCTTATTACACAGTGTATTACGCGGGTATATCCGCCCGTATTGTCCCGAAACACAGCGCCATTATCCGGCATCGTGGCGGTTCACGTCCGCCATGATGCCTGTCGCAAGGCGCATCATATTACCTCCGGCAACGTTAATTTTGCCATCCATGACTGCAGAAAACAGGGTTGACGGTTAATGGTATTGATTTCTTTACTATCTTTGTTCCCCGTAAGAATTTGTTATAGCTTTATGATAGGAAAATTTTTTTACACGCCAAAAGCACGGAAGTTTGATATACCATACCGTTTCTATGACCCTCAAAAAGAGCAAATGGAAGAGCGGGTAGCGCGGGTCAAGCAGGAATTGGGCATCAGTGAGCCCTTTGACCCTGCGACATACCGGCCGCACATTCGCGGGCAGTTCAGACGCGCAGCCGGACTGTCATCCCCAGACGACTCCAAACGCAGCATTAATACGCGGTTGCTCATCTTAATTGCACTGCTTGGGATTTGTTTCGTTCTCTATTTTTGGGTTTTCAAATAGGATAGATGTCTGATATTATTCAACTGTTACCGGAATCAGTAGCCAACCAGATAGCGGCCGGAGAGGTCGTTCAGGGGGCATATTCTATCGTCAAGGAACTTACAGAGAATGCCATTGACGCCGGAGCCACACAAATTATCATCAACATTAAGGATGCCGGTCGCACCCTGATTCAGGTGAGCGATAACGGGTGCGGCATGTCGGCAACCGATGCACGGATGGCTTTCGAGCGTCATGCGACCTCGAAAATCCGCAAGGCAGACGACCTGTTTGCAATCCGAACAATGGGCTTCCGCGGCGAAGCGCTGGCCTCCATCGCCGCCGTCGCCGATGTGGAACTGCACACCCGCCTGCACGACGAACCTCTCGGCACATTCCTGCACATCGCAGGCTCGCGAATGTTCAAACAGGAACCGGTGAACTGTAGCGCAGGCTCCAATTTCATGATAAAAAATCTGTTCTTCAACATCCCCGCCCGCCGGAAGTTCCTCAAAAAAGACCGCCCCGCAACCAACGATATTATTACCGAAGTGCAACGAATCGCCTTAGCAAATACCGATGTGGCCATATCGCTGATTAACAACCAAATACCCGTTTACGAAATGCAAAAAGCAGAACCCCTGCGTAAACGTATCGCAACTCTGTTCAATAAAAATACCAGCCAAAACCTCATCCCAATCGACACCGCCACCTCGATAGTCAACGTAAGCGGATACATAGGACAGCCGTCCGTGGCCAAGAAAACCCGCGGCGAACAGTTCTTTTTCGTCAACAAGCGGTTCATGAAAAGCCCCTTCTTCCAACGCGCCGTGATGAACGCTTATGAAAAAATCATCCCAAAAGACCATTTTCCCTCCTTCTTTATATACTTGGATGTCGATACGGCAAAAATAGATATAAACATACACCCCACAAAAACGGAAATAAAATTTGAAGACGAAACGGCAATATGGCAAATCATCCATGTAGCAGTGCGCGAATCGCTGGGCAAATATAATATCGTGCCGTCCATAGATTTTGACCAGAGCGGCAATTTCGGGATGCCCACCTTCTCGCCCACCCCCAATATGCCGATAGAGCCGCCAAAAATCAGCTACAATCCGAACTACAATCCGTTTAATACCGAATCTGCAACTAATCCGCCATCCCAAACAAAGCATTGGGAAAAACTGTACAAAGATTTTTACGTCAATGTCAACCCGATGTCAGACCGTCAGGCTACAACAACAAGCGAGGTAGAGAGCGACCTGCCAGATGAGGACCTGCCAGACGCCCCTCTTCAGCCGGAAGATAACAATATTGCCAGCGTATGCTTCCAATTCAAGAACAAATACCTGCTGATGCCGGTAAAGTCGGGGCTGATGCTCATTAACCAGCGACGCGCACACGAGCGTATCCTGTTTGAGAACTTCATGGCCATATTGGAGAACCACATCACGGTAACACAGCAGGAACTGTTTCCGCAGACCATAGACCTGCAGGCGGCTGACGCCGAACTGCTCCGCGCCATTCTGGATGACCTGAAACTGCTCGGATTCAATATCGAGGAAACAGAAACGAACAGGTTTTGCCTGCGCGGAATCCCCGCCATTACAAAACTGACCTCGTCGCTGCACGCCATCGAAGAGTTGCTGCATGAGATGAAAACTACTGCCACAGATATGAAAGAGAAGATGCGCGAACACCTCGCCGCCTCATTAGCAAAAGCCTCCGCCATACCTTACGGATACCGCTTCAAACCCGACGAGCCCGACGAGTTCATAGGACGCCTCTTCGCCTGTTCCATGCCAAACTTCACACCTGATGGCAAAAAAGTGCTGACGATTATCCCTATGGAACAGATTGATAAAATATTGACATAGAATAGAAATATGAAATACATCATAGTATTGGGAGATGGGATGGCTGACGAGCCGTTGCCGGATTTCGGCGGTAAAACCCCTCTGCAAATGGCACATAAGCCGGAAATCGACAGACTGGCACGGCTCGGACGTACAGGCCGTCTGCAAACCGTGCCGGACGGTATGCATCCGGGCAGCGAAATTGCCAACCTCGCCGTGCTGGGCTATAATGTCCCGCAGGTATTTGAAGGCCGCGGCGTACTGGAGGCCGCCAGCATGGGGGTAAAACTGCGCCCCGGAGACCTCGCCATGCGTTGCAACCTGATATGCGTCGAAAACAAAAACATCAAAAACCACTCGGCAGGCCATATCAGTAACGAAGAATCACACCAGCTCATAGATTTTCTCAACGAACAGCTGAGCAACGACCGCATAAAGTTCTACAAGGGCGTCTCATACCGGCATCTGCTCGTGGTGGAAGGCGGCAGTAAAGACTTGGACTGCACCCCCCCGCACGACGTGCCCGGACAGCCGTTTGCAAACGTGATGGTAACGCCGCATACCGCCGCTGCTAAAGCCACAGCAGAACTGCTTAACTCGCTGATATATAAATCAATGGACATACTGCCCTCACATCCGGTAAACATCCGGCGTACAGCATCCGGCAAAGACCCCGCCAACAGCATCTGGCCATGGTCGCCGGGCTACAAACCGCAAATGCCGGAACTCGCGGAAATGTTCGCCATCCGGCAGGCAGCAGTAATCTCAGCAGTTGACCTCATCCAGGGAATCGGCGTATATGCAGGCATGGACGTCATCAAAGTGGAGGGCGCCACCGGCCTCTATGACACCAATTATGAGGGCAAAGCCGCCGCCGTAATAGCCGCCCTGAAAACCCATGACTTTGTATATCTGCATGTGGAAGCCAGCGACGAGGCCGGCCATGAAGGCAATGTGAAACTGAAAACAAAAACCATAGAATATCTCGACCAGCGGGTGGTGAAATATCTCGTTGCCGAAATTGCCAAACTCAGCGAGCCGGTAACGATTGCAGTATTGCCTGACCACCCTACTCCATGCGCCACTACCGTACATACCAGGACGCCGGTACCCTTCCTGATATACCGGCCTGGCGACACGCCGGACGCAGTTGATGTATATGACGAGTTCTCCGTTGTCAATGGCAGCTATGGACTGCTGCACGGAGCGGAATTTATGCAGGCGCTATTGGGACGGTGAACGGTAGTCTATCGCCGAAGGTGGGGCCGATTTCGGATTCGCCCCCCATTCCATGTTCGGCGTCGCGCCCATGACTAACTCAAGGACGCCGCCATCAATAAGCTCGCGATGCGTAAACCAGGGCCTGTCCAACGGCTGCCCGTTCAATCTGGCCGACTGTATATACTTGTTGACGCCCGAACATCCGTCCGCCTTAACAATAAACTTTTTACCGGTCGGCAAACTGATAACCGTTTCCTCAAACACCGGACTTCCGATATTATAAACCGGAATACCGGGCGTTACGGGGAAGAAGCCCATCATGGAAAATACCACAAAAGCAGACATGCCGCCGCCGTCCTCATCGCCGGGGATACCAAAAAGATTGTCAGTAAAGAATGTATTCAGCAACATGCGAATGCGCTTCTGCGTTTTCCATGGTTTACCCAGATAGTTGTAAATATAAGGGATATGAAAGCCCGGCTCGTTGCCCATGACAAACTGTCCGACCAGTCCGGTGGCGTCCGGCTGAACAGCCCAGAAATCCCATTTCGATGTTCCAAGTCCTTCACGAAACAGCTGGTCTAATATGGCTTCGGCTTTTTCGCGTCCGCCCATAAGATGAAACAGGCGGTACAGGTCATGCTTAACATCCCAGTTGAACGTATATGCGTTGTTCTCTGTAAAGTAGTCCCGTCCGGCAAAGCGCGGGTCGAAAGGCTCTATCCAGTTGCCGTCTCTGTCTTTTGGCCACATAAACCCTTTGTCGGTACGGAACACGTTTTCGTAGAAGTCGGCGCGGCGCAGAAACAGCCGTCTGTCGTCCGGCAGTCCAAGTTCGTCGGCTAATTGCGCGATACACCAGTCAGAATAGCTGTTTGCGGTGGTAACGGCAACCGACTGCCGCTTCTCCCAGCGGGTATCGACCTGCGGAACGGTCTCTTCCTCGCCGGGATGCAGCCCCGGCATATACCCGTGCTCATTGTAGAAGTCATCGAGCGGGGTTTTCGGGCCATTATTCCATGGCAGCAGCGTCCGCTCAAGCGAATTTTTCCTGACCCCCTCGTAAGCAGTTTTCAGGTCGAAGTTACGCAGCCCCTTAAACCAGGCATCGCCAAACCACGCAGCCGCGAAATTGCCGGTCATAGCAGGCCAGTCGCCCGTAACCAATGCAAAAGAGGGCATCGTACCGCTCTGCTCATACATATTAATATACGAACGAATCTGGCCGGTAACAAGCTCCGGATTCAGGATTGTATGCAACGGCTGATGCGCAACATACAAATCCCACAGCCAGTTGTCAACGTAGAACGGCGCATCCGACTGATGCACCTGTCCGTCATAATTACTCCAATAGCGGCCATATTCATTAATATCAACCATACGTTCATAACAGCGATACAAGGCCGTATAAAATATGCGGCGATGTGCCGCTGTGCCCCCTTTAATGCCGACCTGCGACAGCGTTTTCTCCCACGTCGCCCGTGCATTGTTCTTCACCCGCTCAAAGTCCCCGTCCGGAATTTCGGTTTCCAGATTTTTCTGCGCCTGCTCCTGACTGATGTATGAAATCCCATACCGCATCGTTACTGCGGGAACATGTATGCCGATGTCAAGCAACAGTTTTGTCATGCTGTTATCACTGTAGTGGCCTGTACCAAGGTCAGTATCAATTACGGCGTAGAAATAAGCCTTCATACCGTTAAATTCTTCTGTGCCAACAATTTCGCGCTTGGATAGCGGCTTTATTTTTCCGGCACCATTCAATATCTCAAACCGCAAAAAATGCATCCCGTCTTCGGGAAAGGAAATCCGGAAGATGCCACTCTTTTTCTCCGGAGCAAACTCAATACGGCAACCATCGTCGCCAAGCGTGGCCGCATAATAATATGGGGTTGTAACTTCGCGGTCATAAACGACGGGACGTGTCCAGCTGTCGTTTCTCACCGCGCCTTCCACAGGCATAAATCCGAACAGCCATAAAGTCCGGTGCGAGGCATTGGTCAGCGGGAAACTGCTTATCCGGTCGTCTATCCCGTCATTACGCATCGGATGCATCCGAATCAGCTGGTTCGGCAAATGTACGGTAGGACGTGTGGGTTGCAACAATATGCCAACCCCGCCAATGGTCGGGTCAACCGCATCAACCACCTCCGGCGACGACACACATGCCGTCATCAACACCGCAACAACACAAAAGAACAATCGTTTCATTATGATAATATTTTGCCGCAAAGTTAATACTTTTTCTGTGAACTTACATTTTAATACAGCGAAAGATACTTTACGTCACAGGTACTGTGGAAAATTTATCTATATTTGTGCATGAAATAAAAACTGTTAGACAAACTATTATGAATTACTTCATTACATCTGTTAAACAGCGTCTGCTTTTTATTTTCTTCCTGACAGCGACAGGCGTCTGTCAGGCACAGTGGCGCGGTAAGCCGGTTGATTTTTCACATGGCAGGCTACAGGTCTCCGCAAACCGGCATTTTTTGCAGCACGAAGACGGGAGGCCGTTCTTCTGGATGGGCGATACCGCATGGAGACTGCTACATCGGCTGACCCGCGAAGAGGCCGCAGAATACTTGACCGACCGCGCCAAAAAAGGCTATACCGTAATCCAGATTGTCGCCCTGAATGAGGAGAACGGCAAAATTTGTCCGTCCCGATACGGTTTTGTTCCGGTAACATCTGACCCGGCAAGCCCTGTCATACGCGAAGGCCCGGATAATGACTTCTGGGATTATGCCGACGAAATTATCGACAAAGCTAACGAGGCCGGATTATACACAGGTTTTCTGCCAACTTGGGGAACCCTTTGGCATTCAAAAAAACCGCTGTTCAACCCCGACAATGCTTATCGCTATGGACTGTTTCTCGGCAAACGCTATCGCGATAAACATCTCGTCTGGATTCTTGGCGGCGACGACAACATCGATACCCCGCAACAGCTGAATATCATCCGTGCAATGGCAAAGGGGCTGCGCGACGGCGACGAAGGTCGGCATCTGATTACCTTCCACCCCAGAGGGGCAAGCGGCTCGGCACAATTCCTGCATAATGAACAATGGCTTGATTTTAACATGCGACAGAACGGCCACAGTCCGTACTATACAGGCAACTATAGCAGGACACTCGACGACTACCGACGTACCCCGCCCAAGCCTGTGATTGACGGCGAGCCACTGTATGAAGCACATCCGATAGAATTTAATGCACCGAAATTGGGACATTCCATCGCTGCCGACATCCGGCGGGCGCTTTATTGGGACCTGTTCTGCGGCGCTTGCGGACACACCTACGGCCACCATTCCGTATGGCAGTTCTACATGCCCGACAGTAACACGCCCCCACACAATAATCCGCTGATGTCGTGGAGAGACGCGCTTGACAGCCCCGGCGCCCGACAGATGCTATATGGTCGCCTGCTGATGGAATCACGTCCATTTCTGACCCGCCTGCCTGACCCGTCAATAATCGCCCCCGCCTCCCCCGCCACATCCGTGCCCGGAGAAGGGCTATACCGCTTCGCCGCCACCCGCGACGAACAGGGAACTTATGCCATGGTGTATGCGCCCGTGGGACGCCCGTTCACCGTCAATTGCAGCATCATCAAGGGCGACAGAATAAAGGCATGGTGGTTTAACCCGCGTACCGGAGAAGCCAAACGTATCGGCGTATTCGCCAACGACCGCAAGCCACGCGAATTTGTTCCACCCGACCTCGGCGAAGCCTTAGACTGGATTCTGATACTCGACAATGCCGACTGCCACTACCCCGCCCCAGGAATAGCAAAAAAACGGAACCAATAAAGACGCCATACCCAAAACTGAAAGCAGCTGGCATTAAGGCAGACATCCTCGCCACGACGTTCCACCCCACCATGCATCGGAAATTCCCCCACCCTACCCTGCTGTATTAACTCATTGTAAACGCCTGCTCCCTGTCCCAAAATGTTCCACCACGCCCCTGCGAATTCAGGCCATTCGCAGCAGCAAAACAGGCATAAATAATTGATATTTAGGAACTTATACAGATATACCCCATAAAACGTTCCTTTTTTGGAACAGTGCTTTTACAGCTTATATAACAATTTATACGTATGTTAAAACTGTGAATGTTAAGCAAATCTTAGAAAGAGTGGGGCTGATAAATGTTTGATATTCATGCAGGTTGTGATTTTAGTAAAAAAGTATTCCTTTTCCGTACATATAGTATTTTTTTACACTATCAACCGACAAAATTCAAAATTTCAGACAATAATCGTGTAACACGCAGATAATCAGCGCTCATTATTTCAATTTCAAAAACCTACCCCCCTAAAACAGCCTCATTTGTATTACT
>JAISSS010000058.1 GCA_031272965.1 Bacteroidales bacterium
CATCGGAGGCGCCCTCCGGCGCGGTTATATCACTTGTGTTGCAGGTCGCCAATATGCCTGCAACTATGCCCATAGTGCATAAGTTTTTTAGCTTTGACAGATTCTGTGCCATTGTATCATTTATTTTCCGATGCAAAAATATACAAAAAACGGGGAATCAAAAAGTCTTTTTCTGATTTTAGCTGCAAAAATATTAATATTTAATATTGGATTAACATTCAACAGAGGCACAGCAACACGATGAGCGTTAACGCGCCGATGAGGAATACGAGGGCGTATTGCTGTATGCGGCCGCTTTGGAAGCCTTTAATGCGCTCGCTGACGGTCTGAGTTCCCCATGCGAGGAAGTCAAAGAAGCCGTCAACAACATGCCGGTCGAACCACGCTATCGGGGCAGAGATGCAGGCAAATATGATTCGGTGAGTGATGAACTGATATATTTCGTCGATGTAGAAGCGGTGGAATGTGGCCTTATACAGGCGGGGGAACCGTTGCTGCAGGCTGTCGGCGCCGGCTGTTCGTCCACGGAAGAGCCATGCAGCCAACCCGATAGCGGCAAGTGCCAGCGACACGCTGATAGCGGCAATCGTGCGGTCAATATGTATATGATACGGCTGGCCGTTGCTGCTCACGAACAGTCCGAAGGGGATGAATCCGGCCACAACGGTAACGACTGCCAGAAACATCAGCGGGACGGTCATAATCAGCGGGCTTTCGTGCGGATGGTGGGCGCTGTGTGCGGCAGACGGACAGCCATGGAAAATCCTGTAATACAGACGGAACATATAGAAAGCGGTCAGCGCGGCAATGGCGGTCATCGTCCAGCCCATCGCAGGACTGAAAGCAAAACAGGCGGCTAAAATTTCGTCTTTCGAGAAGAAGCCCGACAGGGGCGGGATTCCGGCGATAGCCAGACAGGCGATGAGGAATGTCAGATGTGTCAGCGGCATATACTTGCGCAGCCCCCCCATAGCGCTCATCTCGTTGCTGTGGACGGCATGGATGATGCTCCCGGCGCCGAGAAACAGCAAGGCTTTGAACATGGCATGGGTGAACAGGTGAAACATGGACGCCATATAGCCCAGCCCGCCATGATGCGGGTCCAGGCCGGTGCAGACGCCCAGCGCCACAAGCATGAACCCTATCTGCGAGATGGTGGAAAAAGCCAGCACCCGTTTAATGTCGGTCTGTACACAGGCAATTGTGGCGGCAAAGAGGGCCGTGAACGCGCCAACCCAGGCGATGAGCGGCAACACAGCCGGAGCATAGCCGACGAAGAGCGGGAACAGCCGCGCCACTAAATAGACACCGGCGACCACCATCGTGGCGGCATGAATCAGGGCGCTCACCGGAGTGGGGCCTTCCATGGCATCGGGCAGCCATATATGCAGCGGAAACATGGCGCTCTTTCCGGCGCCCCCTACGAACATCAGCCCCAACGCTATCGGAATTGCAGCGCCCCCAACGGCTATCGCGGCCGTCGCAGGCGTGAATCCGAAAGTGCCGCTGACATACCCGTACAGCAAAATACCGACCAAAAAGAACGAATCGGCAAAGCGCGTAACAATGAACGCTTTCTTTGACGCAGCAATCGCGGCAGGAGAGGTGTAGTAAAACCCTATCAGCAGATATGAACTTACGCCCACTAACTCCCAAAACAGATAGAGCTGAAAAATATTGGTGGCCACAACCAACCCCAGCATCGACATCGTGAACAGCGACAAGAACGCATAATACCGCTGAAACCCGCGTTCACCTTTCATATAGCCGAACGAATAAATGTGCACCATCAGCGAAACGGTAGTGATAACCACAAGCATCATCACCGAAATCGGGTCAAGCATGACGCCCACATCGAAATGCAGCGTGTCGGTCAGCGGCAACCACGTGAAGTTCCACGGCGTCAGTGTGGGGAAAACGCCCTCCACACGGGGCTGCGTGAAATAGCTTACCGCCGTCAGCGCACTGAGCAACCACAATGTCAACACAGACGCCGTGCCGACAAGTCCGGCAACGACAGGTCTGAGCAGCTTGCCCGCTAATCCTGTAATTAAGAACGCTGCCAGCGGCACCAGCAGCAGCCATATTGTAAAGTCCATATTTATCATTCGCGACAGGCTATTTATTGCCTGATTTTATTTTCTGCGGCAAAAATAGGGAAAATTTGAATACCCACCGCAATTTTTTTTGCCACACCAACTGTTTAAATTCCTGAACCGTATAAAAACTTACTGAAATATCGGGGATATTTGCAATAAAGGTATCTGTTTTTGCAATAAAAGTATTGCTTTTATGTCCATATTTATTGTATCTTTGCAGCTTCAAATACTGGATTTTATAACTTAAACATAAGAAACGATATGGAAAGACGTCAATTTATTAAGAACGTAACCGGAGCGGCAGGCATAATTGCGCTGCCGACGATAATACCGGCCTCCGTAATGGGGAAGAACGCGCCGAGCAACAAGATACACATCGGCCAAATCGGCTGCGGACGCATCGCCCGCAGCCACGACCTGGCCGAAACGCTGGGATTTGACAGCGCCCGCATAGTGGCTGTATGCGACTTGGACAAACACCGCCTGGCAGACGGCAAAACGCTAATAGACAGCTACTACAAAAAAAAGAACAGCGAATCGGCGGTTGACACGAAGATGTATGACGACTACCACGACATGCTGCGCAATAAAGACATTGACGCCGTGATGATAAGTACGCCTGACCACTGGCATTCACAACCCGCCATTGAAGCGGCAATTGCCAGGAAGGACATCTATCTGCAAAAGCCCACCTCGCTGACCATCGAAGAAGGCCAGCAATTAGTAAAGGCGGTACGCAAGAACAGGGTCGTTTTTCAGGTGGGAACGCAGCAACGCTCCATGGAGCAGTTCCGCATTGCGGCCGAATTAGTGCGTAACGGGCGCATCGGGCGGCTACACACCGTCCGCATAGGCCTGCCCGGCGACCCTTCCGGCCCGGACGCGCCGGAAATGCCCGTGCCGGACTGGTTCAACTATGAGATGTGGCTCGGCTCAACCCCCTTAGTGCCCTACACCGAAATCAGAGTGCATCCGCAAAAGGGCTATGACCGCCCCGGATGGCTGCGTATGGAGCAGTTCGGCGCCGGAATGATTACCGGATGGGGACAGCACCACTTCGACAGCGCCGCATGGGGGATGGACACCGAACTCACCGGCCCAGTATCCATCGAAGCGCAGGCCGACTTCCCCAAATCGGGACTGTGGGACGTCCATGGCGACTTCTTCGCCACCGCCGAATATGCCAATGGAATCACCATGTACACTTCCGGCAAATTCCCCAACGGAATACGCTATGAGGGCGACAAGGGCTGGATTTTCGTCACCCGCGGCAACTATACCGCCTCCGCCAGCGACCCCGTGAAAGCCGGCCAAAACCAGGCAGCACTCAGCGCCAGCGACCCAAAAATCCTCACCTCAGAAATTAAGGACAACGAAATACACCTCTACAAAAGCGCCAACCAGCACGGCAACTGGTTAGACTGCATAAAATCCCGCCAAGACCCGATTTCACCGGTGGAAATCGGCCACCGCGCCTGCTCGGTGTGCCTGATAACCCACATAGCTATGAAGCTGAAACGCAAGTTGCAATGGGACCCCGACAAAGAGCTGTTCGTCAATGACGACGAGGCAAATTCCTTACTCAGCCGCCCGCAACGCGCCCCTTATGGCACCAACAATATTAGAGGCATCAAAAAATATAAATGACCTGCGAATTGAAGAAAGCATTTATTGTTGAGAATCCCGACTACGGACGAAGCCCGCTAACGGGAATGACTAAGCAGCATTACACAGAGCTGGCTACATACCTGCTGGAGCGGGCGTTCACTCACGTCGATTCCGTAGAGACGCCCATGAACTTCCCGCAAGTGCCGGGCAAGACGTATCCGCAACCCGGTGCGCCGGACTGGCGGTACCGCGCCGCCGAATTTGAGGCGCTGGAACGCACATTTACCCTCGCCGGGCCACTGCTGCACCTCAACCCCGACACCACCATCAACGGAATAAGCCTGCGGAAGTATTACAGCCTGCAATTCTACCGCGCTTTCAAACAGGGACATCCAAACTCCATTCCATGGCCGGAAACCCTGCCCGATTCAAACTACCAGTTCACCTGCGAATTTGGAGGGCTGTTTAAAACCCTCCTGCTGATGCCAGACGCCCTGTGGGACGGCTTCACACAACAGCAGAAAGACGAAATGGCCGTTACCATCTCGAAATGGGCGCATCACCGTACAACCCAAAATAACTGGCGAATTTTCAACATCATCGCGCTCTCATTCCTAGACAAATATGGCTATCCCATTGATAAAGAGCTGTTAGAGAGCCACTTGCTGTGGGTTGTTTCCTATCATTCGGGCGACGGATGGTATCTGGAACAGACCTATAACTACTACTCTATCAGCCTGTTCATCGTCTATACGACGATATGGAACCGCACTTACGGGGATGAACACTATCCCGAAATCGCCGCCATCATTGAGCAGTCGGCCTGCAAGCTAATGGAATCAATCACGGCGTTCTTCGGACGTAATGGCTTTGTGAACATGTGGTCGCGCAGTATATGCTACCGCACGTGGGTGTCGGGCGCCTTCCCCGTCGGGTTTATGCTGAAAGAAAAACCCGCATTAGATGCGGGATGGGCACGACGACTCTGCTCCGGCTCACTGCTGCAGTTCGTTACCCGCCCCGACTTCTATTACAACGATATTCCCAGCCTCGGATTCTACCGCCGCAGCGAATATATGGTGCAGGATTACAGCTGCGCGGGAAGCCCCTTCCTGATGTTCCTGCCGTTCATCTGCTTAGCTCTGCCCGACGATTCCCCCTTCTGGACCGCCACCGAAAATGACGGCGACTGGACAACATTGGGCGACCACTCAAAACGTACCCTGCTCGAAAGACCCGGCCTGCTGTTAGTGAACCACGGCAAAACAGGAACATCCGAAATAGTGCCCGGAAAGGTGTATTATGACGACCCAAACTACTCAAAATTAACCTACAATACGCACTTCCCCTGGGAAGACCACGACCCCGACGGCGGCACCGCCATGGAATACTGCTACCGCAGCCTCGACCCGCGGGATACCCGCGGCGACGACGTGAACTTCTATCTTACCGGCAAAAAAGTGGCTAACGACGCCTCAAAAAACCGCTTCTTCACCATCTCGCAGAGCATGGTCTATAACGGGGTGCGCGGCAACGTCCTCTACCGGCAGGCTATCATGCGACGCCCGCCAAATAACGGCGTGGGTTATATCATCGACCTGGCCGACATAACAATACCCGGCGGCGTTATCCGCGTTGACCGCACACGTATCGCCTTCGAATATGAGCTTACACTGGGGCACTTCGGATTGCCCCATGTTGACGGCGTTCCCGCAAAAGTCATCGAAAGACCTGCGCAAAAGGCAATTACTGCATCCATCGCCGGACGGCAAATAGCCATGATTATCCCTCACGGATGGGATAGTATTGAACATAAGATACATTCAAGCCGCAATGCCGAAGCCGACAACAGTACGGTGATTTTTGCCCGTAAAAAATCGCTCGCCAAGAACCCACCAATGGAAATCACGGTTACGGTGATGCTGCACAAAACCGACGATTCTGCATGGACAGACGAAGAGCTGGCAGTCGTGAAGTCTGTGGAAGTGAGACAGCTGATGCCGTCCGGCTCGCCGGTTGGGGCATACATCACCTTAGCCTCCGGCGAACAGATTGAAGTGGATTTCAAAGACATCGACGGACTGCGCCACTGCTGATACCGGTTCTTCCGACTTCAGCAGGGCTTGCAGGCGCCGTTCCACACCCGTCCTTGCGTCCTGCCCGCAGTCCCCTTTGTCTTGAACCGGGATTCATCTGATTGCCCTGATTTTTGCACCTCACCCCCAGCCCCTCTCCAAGGGCGAGAGGGGGGTGTTACACGGCCCTTGTGGAGACGCACGGCCGTGCGTCCCTACAACCACACCCGTCATTGCGGGCTTGACCCGCAATCTCCTTGTCTGAACCTGAATTCATCTGATTTTTCTGATTGCCATGATTTTCGTACCGTGCACAATTCAATCTTTCAATCTTTCAATCCTTCAATCAAAAAAGGACTGCCGGTTGCCCGACAATCCTCTCACCTTTATTTTTCTTAATGTATGCACAAGATTTTTCCTTATTGCCACGTTCCGTCCGATTGCAGTTTTTTATGTATGCAACGCACCATCAGGGCTGCAGCACGGGGCATCTCAACTATAGTGTTGCTGTGATACGCTATGGCCTTGGTTGGGTCGGTGGGGCTGGATTCCGACGTCCAGTAATAGCCGTCGCCGGTAATGATGGCTCCGGTCTCGTCGAAATAAAAGCTCTTATTAAACCACATAGGACATCCGTTATAATCATACCTGTAACAGGTGCCTGAGTAGCCGCTGCCTGAGTACGATTCACTCGAAACGGTTGTTAAGGAGAACATGTGCTCCACTTCCGCTTTGGTGGGTAGCCGCCATCCGGATGGACACTGGATGGTGGTGTTCCAAATGTCGGACGTTGACGGGGTATCAAAGCCTGTCCATGTCGAATCCCACGCATCCATTGAGCTGCGTTCAGTCCATTGAGCTGTGCCGTTCCATTGATACATATTGTGCGGTAGAGGAAGCAAATAGTCGGAACTAAACGATGCGGTCTCATTTTTAGTCCCCCACATATCGCCGTCAATGTCTATTCCACATAACCCATCTTTAAAATCAACCAAATTGGAGATGTTGGCAATATTTTTTGCCACATAGTTGCCAAGATAGAAGGGGATATCGCGGGGGGTTGAGGATATATCCGGATTCCTTTCATATACATAATCAGACAGTGCCCCTGAGTTTTTGGGGATACCTACGGCCGTGTTATAAACATTTTCGCCAAGAGGATTAATAATATATTCATCATCCCATGCATTGAAACACTGCGTTGACCAGTTGTTCATCATCGAAAGAGTACCTGTAAAAGTGGGTTTATTCTCAGGGATAGCATCGGGTCCCTGGAAGAATCCTATGCCGTAAACTTCGTTCACATTAGCCAAAAAATTATTAAGAGTTACCGCCACGCCACCGGTAAACTTGGCGCCAAAATGATTATAATAAAGCTTTGACCCATCTATCAGGATTCCTGTGGTTTTTTCCGCAGATATTCCCGTATAGTAGTAATAGACAGAAACATTTTTCAGGGCGCTGTTTTCGAGCAGTTCCACGCCGGTGGCCCGCGTTGTCCATGGTTCCCCATCATGATAAGTAGGAGATTGTAAAACTATTGCATCCTGCAAAACACCGCCCAGAACAAAACCTTCAGTAGCAAGAAGTTTCGTGTTTCCTGTAGCCTTTCCTTTCAACACAATATTTGCAGGAATGGTCTCTTTCTCCGGAACCTGAAAGGTCCCTGCCGGTACAAAAATTGAATCACCAGGAACGGCATCGGCAATGGCATCGTGAACCGTTGAATACCGCACCAAGTGGTTGATATTGATAACATCGTCGATGGTCTTGCCTGTATAATCTACTTCCGTCTCGTCCTCAAACGGGTCGGAAACGATT
>JAISSS010000069.1 GCA_031272965.1 Bacteroidales bacterium
AACCGGCGCACTGACAAAGAGGGCTACAAGTTGCCCAACCCTAACTGGGGCGAGCAAGTGTGGGAGAAACTTGTCAAGCCGTCGAAGAACATCGAACTCGTGCTAAGCGGTCATATATCAGGGCTGAAGTTCACCCAGTCGGTAGGCTACCGCACCGACAAGAACGCCGCAGGCAGGACGGTGCATCAGATGCTGTTCGACACGCAGGCTATCACCGGTTGGAACGGCAACGGTGGCGACGGCTGGCTGCGCATCCTCGAATTTCTGCCTGACGACCGCACCGTCAAGGTAACGACCTTCTCGCCCCTATTCGCCGCCTCCCCTACTACGCAGCAGTTTGCCTACGAAAGAGCAGAATACAATGACTTCACCTTTCAATTCGACACAGACGGAAAATGAGTTTTAAAATCTTTAATTAATAAATATGAACCGAATTATCTTATCGGCGACGCTCCTTTTGGCGTCGTCTTTTATCGCAAGTTTTGCGCCGGTCGCCGCACAGAATATAGCGTCCTCAGAGCATATTCAGTCCGTACTGCAGCCCTATATTGACAATAGCGAACTGTCGGGTGCGGTAGTAGTCGTTGCCGACCGCAGTAAAACGCTGTCGATTACCTCTGTAGGCTGGCAGGATATAGCGCAGAAAAAAAAGATGGCGCCGGATGCCCTGTTCTGGATAGCCTCGCAAAGCAAACCCATTACGGCAACGGCCGTTATGATGCTTGTTGAAGAAGGGAAAATCAACCTTGACGAGCCGGTTACCACCTACCTTCCCGAACTGCAACGCCTGAAAGTCAGTGTCATAAAACGCGACACATGGCAGGCAGAAGAAGCAGTTAATAAACCCGTCACTGTCAGGCATTTACTGTCACACACGTCCGGCATGAGTTTTCTTGCGGGCATACAGGAGCAGAAATCCCGCATCGATGTACTGCCGTTGTCGCTCAGCCTCTATGCCACAACGCTGACCCCGCTCATAGCCCAGCCCGGCACAAGTTACAACTACTCCAATCAAGGAATCAATATCGCCGCCACGGTAGTAGAACGTATCACCGGCATGCCGTTCTCGCAATTCCTGCAGGAACGCCTCTTCGACCCGCTCGGCATGAAGAACACCACGTTTTTCCCCACAGAACAGCAGATAAAAAAATACGTCGTCCCTTATTGCAAGAACGCCAAAGGACATTTGGAAGCCGTTGAAATAGAGCAGTTACAGTATCCGCTGACCGACCGCGTCAAGCGCCATGCCGAATATGCAGGCGGGCTGTTTTCCACCCCCGAAGACCTTGTGAAATTCTACCGCATGATAGCCAACCACGGCGCTCTCGACGGCAAACGCTACCTCACCGAGCAGTCAGTAGCCCTGATGGGAAGCCCCTGCAACATAGTACCAAATACCGGTTACGGGCTTGGATGGGCAGTATCGGACAAAACCATGGGACATGGCGGCGCTTACGGCACCGAATCGAAAGTCCGGAAAGACAGCGGCGTATCAGTCCTCTACTTTAATCTCGGCAAAGACCTGCCCAAACAGGAAGAAGCCAAAAAGAACTGTTTAGATAAAATTGCCGAACTCTACAACCTTGAAAAATAAACCATTATGCGAAACAGATTATTCATAACTTTCTTCTTGTGTATAACAACATTCGGGGCAAGCCGCGCACAAGACCTGTCAACCCTCTGGCAAATAGGCGTTAAAGACAAAAGCGCTGCCGAATTTGCGCTCGGCGAGTACGACTATTCCAAGTACCAATCGCGATTTGGCGGCAATACGGTCATCTATGAACCCTTTGGCGGCAAGAACAAACCGACGGATTTTCCGTTTGTGTTGCCCGGTCCCGACGATGCTTGGGCGGGCTACAGCTCTAAAACCGTTATAATCAACTTCGGAATAAAAAGTCTCAACGCACCATGCATAGCACGACTTGAGGTGGACTTCACCGAGACGCACCAGACCGCCCCGCCGACGCTCGAAATCGCTATCAACGACTTTCGACAGGACGTCCACACTCCTGAGGGTGCCGACCTGCACTATTTCGACAACCGCCGACTTAATGAGAAAACGCTACGCATAACCGTTGACGTCCCTGCTGACGTCTTGAAGCAGGGCGACAATTTTGTCAGCATACGTTCAAAATCAGGTAGTTGGGTAGTGTTCGACTGTTTGTCGCTACAGACTTCTGCGCAACTTAGCCTCGCAGCGACGACCGGAGAGCTTTTCTTTTCAGGTGCAAAGGCCGAACCGGCGCTCGTCTATGGCAAGAACGGCGAACTGCGGCAACCACTGTCGCTAACGGTAGTTAACACCGGCGCCAAACAAACTGCCGACCTGCTCATCGACGGTCAAAGTATTGGTAAAAAGACGTTTGCAAAAGGCGTCAACACCATCGAAGCCTCGCTGCCGGAAGTCGCCGCCCCAAGTAAAATAAACTTGATGCTCAAAGGCAAAACGACCGCAACGACAGAAATAGAGGCATTTCCGGTAAAAAAGACAACCGTTTATCTTGTACAACACACGCATACCGACATCGGCTATACAAAACCGCAGACCGAGATTCTCCGCGAGCATATCCGTTACATCGACTATGCCATTGAATACTGCGAATTGACTGAAAACGAACCCGACGACGCCCGTTTCCGCTGGACATGCGAAGCGGCATGGGCAGTGCGAGAATATCTTCATAATCGTCCTAAATCACAGATAGACAAATTGTTAAAATACATCCGCAACGGACAGATTGAAGTTACCGGAATGTTTTTCAACATGGCGGAGATTGCCGATGAAAACTCGTTTAAGACTTTCCTCGAACCGATAAAAGAGTTCAGGAGCCTTGATATTCCGGTAGTTACAGCGATGCAGAACGACGTCAACGGCATTGCGTGGTGTCTTGCCGACTATATGCCCGACCTCGGCATTAAATACTTCTCTATGGGCGAGAACAACCACCGAGCCCTTATTCCCTTTGACCGCCCGACTATTTACAAATGGGAATCACCTTCCGGCAAACAAGTATTCTCCTACCGCTCAGACCATTACATGACCGGCAACTTCTGGGGCTTGAGCAATGCCGACATAACCGTCGATGCGCTTAGCAGCAAGGTATTCGACTATCTGTCGGGCATTTTCAACCGGGAATATCCATTCGACGCCGTTTCGGTGCAGTATTCCGGCTATTTTACTGATAATTCGCCTCCGTCGATGCACGAAAGCGCCATTATTCGCAAATGGAACGAGAAGTATGCGTATCCTCGTCTGCGAAGCGCTGTTTTTCATGAGTTTATGGACTACATTACATCGAAATACGCTGACCGGTTGCCTGTTCACCGTGTTGCCTATCCCGACTGGTGGACCGACGGCTTCGGCTCGGCAGCCCGCGAGACAGCCGCTGCCCGCCTCACTCACGCCGATATGGTTACAATTCAAGGCTTACTCGCCATGGCAGTAGCCAAAGGTCAACCACTTCCGACACATACCTTCGACGCCATTCGCCATATCCACGAGAACCTGCTCTTTTACGACGAACATACTTACGGCGCTGCAGAAAGCATTCGCGACCCGCTTTGCGAGAATTCGCAGACGCAGTGGGCTGAAAAAGGCTCGTATGCCTGGGAAGCCCTCAAGAACGCACAGATAATGTATGAGACCTCCGCCGGACTGCTGCAAGGTTTTATTCCACGTGGCGACAATCCCACTGTGGCGTTCTTCAACACCCTGAACCACCCGCGCTCAGGCGTTGTGGAACTCTACATCGACTACGAGATAATCCCCGCCGGACGCGCCTTCCGCATCGTTGACGAGCGCGGCGGCGAACTCCGCAAACAGTTCCTCCGTTCACGCAGCGAAGGCGCTTATTATGCTATCTACGCCGACAACATTCCGCCAATGGGCTACCGCACATATAGCATCATAGCTTCCGAAAAAGCGCCGGAAACACTGCCTAATACTGTTATTACCAATTATACCGTTGAAAATGAGTACTATACAATGACAATTGATCCGACTACCGGCGCCATAAGCCGCCTTTACGATAAGCAGTTGCAGTTGGAAATGCTCGACCCAGCATCGCCATGGCAGTTAGGCGCTTTCATACTCGAATCGCTCAAAGGCAACCGCAGACAGATGGAACTATACCGACTGACTGAGTATGAACGTACCGGACTGAGCGACGTGAAGATATCAGCTGGAACAAATGGCGCTGTATATCAGACTGTTAATATAGAGGGAAAATCTGCCTGCTGCGAAAACGGCTTTGGCGTACATGCAGAGCTTCGCCTCTTCCACGCCGAAAAACGCATTGAGCTGCATTTTGCAGTCAAACTGTTGCCTCATACTGACCCCGAAGGCATATATGTAGCATTCCCGTTCCAACTTAACGACGCAAAGCTGTTCTTCGACGTTCAGGGCGGGGTGGTTTCGCCTGGCGTGAACCAACTCGAAGCCACTGCAAACGACTGGAACACAGTGCAAAACTTCGTCGCCGCCCGCAACAGTCAATCGCAAATCATCGTTGGCAGCAACGCCATCCCGCTTTTCCAGATGGGCGGCATCGGCACCGGTACTTACAAACGACATAAGACCATCGAGAAGCCGCACGTTTATTCTTGGGTAACGAACAATTATTGGACGACCAATTTCCGTGCCTCTCAGGAAGGCGAACTACGCTGGTCGTACTATCTCACCTCTGTCGCTGACGCCAGCAACGCCGTTGCCGACCGATTCGGACGCGACGCCCGCACACCTCTCTTTGCCCGCGTAATGCCCAAAGGCAAGCCAAATGGGCAGCCTGCAGAGTTCTCCGCACTGCGTTTCAACAATGAAAACCTCGTCCTGACATCCATAACCCCCTCAAACGAAGCCGGGTACTTGCTCATCAACGTCCGCGAACCCGACGGCAAACCCGCCACGCTGCAACTTACCGCTTCGGATGGCTCGCCCCTCACGTTCACAGTAGTCAATGCCCTCGAAGAAATCCTCGCCGCCCCTGTCAAAGAGCTGAATTTAAAGCCCTATGAAAATGTTTTCATAAAAGTAAAAATTGAGTGATAGAGAAGGTAGCAGTTGAAAGAGTTCCGCTATTGGGACTTTTCAACTGTCAACTGAGGCGGTTGCGGTAGTCGTCGTAACCGAAGCGGCGGACGAGTTTAAAGCGCCCGTCAGTATGGATAATGCCTATTGCCGGATGCCGGATGCCGTTGAAGAAAGTTGTCTTTACCATGGTATAATGAATCATATCTTCGAGGATGATGTCGTCGCCGGGGTGGAGTTCTCTGTCGAACCACCAATCGCCGCACCAGTCGCCGCTCAGGCAGCTGTTGCCGCCCATACGGTATTTGAAGGCATTTGCGACGGGCTGCATAGAGGCGCCGCGTATGGCGGGCTGGTACGGCATTTCGAGGCAGTCAGGCATGTGGGCCGCAAACGAGACGTCAAGCATGGCTGTTTTAATGCCGTGATTTTCAACAATGTCGAGTACTGTGCAACGCAGGAATCCCGTTTCCCATGCGAAAGCGCTGCCCGGTTCGAGGATTATATGGATGTGCGGATATTTTTTATGGAAGCTGCGCAGCAGGGTAATAAGGCGGTCAGTATCATAGCCTTTGCGGGTCATCAGGTGCCCGCCGCCCATATTGAGCCAATGTATCTGCGGAAACAGATGTCCGAACTTCTGTTCCACAACGGCCAGTGTTTTTTCGAGGTCTTCCGCTGACGATTCGCACAACGTGTGAAAATGCAGTCCCGTAACGCCGTCCGGCAACGAGTGCAGGTGTTCGGCGGTAATGCCCAGGCGCGAGCCGGGCAATGCCGGATTGTAGAGCGCCACGCCCACATCCGAAAATTCCGGATTTATGCGCAGGCCTATTTCCGGAGGATTGGCCACCGTCTTAGCATATGAATATAATTGCGCATATTGTGAAAGCGAATTGAATGTCAGATATGACGAGAGCCGGACAATTTCTCCGAACTCGTCCGGGGCATATACGGGAGCGTATGTATGTGCGCGGACGCCCATTTTTTCGGCACACAGACGGGCCTCGTGCAGTGAACTTGCCGTAGCGCCGGAGATATATTCGCGCACGGTCGGGAATACGCTCCACATGGCGAATCCTTTAAAGGCGAGGATAATTTCCACATCGGCGGCTTGAGCTACCGCCCGAATCACCGCAAGATTATTACGCAGTAACTGTTCCTCAATCACATAACAGGGCGATGGAATCGCTGAAAAATCGGTCATTATTACATGAATTATGCGGCAAAAATAGCAAAAAGTTGCTTATCTTCAGCGGTCAGCGGCAATTTTACTCTGTTTTTCTTGCTTCCGCAGTTTTTTCAGGGCTTTATTGTATGAATACAGGTTCTGTTTTTCCTGGTCGCCGATAAATATTCCCTGTGCGGCACAGGCGATAGAAATAGTGTCCCGATACAGCGAATTAAGCACTTCAGGGTGGTTCCGATGATAGACGTCACTTTGGGCTTCAAAATCGCGAATCACGGCGTCTATCCGCGGCAAATGCGTGTCGAGAATATCAATTTGCCATACAGGCATCTTCCCGACAAGCAGTTTCCTGTCGGCCAGCGCCTGCACGGTTATCTCCCGGCAAATACGCAGCATCTCTTTAACCCTGCCTTTAAAGATTGTTTCCATATATCAGTCATGATGGTTCTACAAATTCACTGCAAAATTAAAAGAAATATTCCAATTATATGTACAATATCCCGATTTTGAACATAAAAAAAATTCCAATGAGAACTTGCCGTTATTAAAAACCCTTTTAAACATTGGTTTTTTGCTGTGTTAAATAATATTTAAGATTAATAGCAATAAAAAAAGAGTTGCAGGCGTTCCTGCAACTCTAAAAGTAAGAGCGGTATTTCCGCCAATTTTAGGATTTGTGATTTACTGTATCGGTTGCTGCGTCCACAACTCGAACCAGGCACGGCGTATATATACCGTTGTGCCGTTCAATGAGCCGCCATGGGTGGGAACGTAGTCGTAGCGGAAGCGATGAGTTGACGCCCCCCAGCTCCATGACTTGATAGCGGTGGCACAGTCAAGTGTGTAGGTCTTCCATGTCGCGGCGTTGTCGGGGTCGAGGCCGGTATAGTCGAAGTTCTGGTCTTCGTCGGTGGACTTGCCTCCCGCCGCATTGGGCGTACAATAGAAGATTTGCGCATTCGGAATGGCTCTGTCGTTCTGATACTCAACATGGAAATACACCTTTACATATTCGGACGTACTGCCGACCGGTTCGGGCAATCCCGCCGTATAGACGTAGGGGTCGGTGCCGGTAACGACCATCTTCCAATAGAAGACGCCGCCGGGGCTGGTCTCTTCCGTGAACGTGGTCTGATTGGGCGAGCCGAGTGTGGTCTCCAGGTCCTTGAAGAACGCCGGAGCGGTAACAGTGGGTTTAAAGGCTTCCACCGTCTGCAGGGTGTCTATGGAACCTTTCGGATAGAACCGCGTCTGCACCGAGAAGCCGCTCTTGTAGTTGGTGATGACCGAACTTTCCGTCTCTACGGGCAGGTTAAACGATACTGTCTTGTCCGACATATCGATGTAGCTCACAATGGTTCGTACCTCATTAGTGGCTTTGCTACCCCATTCGACGGTCAGTGTCCGGGTGTCGGGGTCGAGAATCGCCGTCTTCGCCGAGCGGTTGAGCAGCGACATCAGGAACGATTCGCCGTAGGGTGTGGCCGTAACATCGGCCGGAATGGAGGCATTGCCGTTCTTGTCAAAGGCCTTGACATACAGCGTATAGGTCTCCTCCTTCAGGGGGATGTCAACCACTATGGAATCGCCCGTTGTCGGGATTTCCACCTTCATGGAATCAGTATAGTTGTTCCAATAGATTATGGCATATTCTATGCTGGGGTCTTTGGCCTGGTGCCATGATACGCGGAGTTTTTCCATACCCGGAAATGCCAGCAGGTTGGTGGGTTTCTGGGGATAGGTCAGCCCGTTGGGCACGAGGAACTCCTTGTAGATATCGTCCTGCTTTTTGCAGGAGAAGAAGCCTGCGACGAGGGCAAGCAACAGAACGTATGTTAATTTATTCATACTGCTAATCTTTTAGTGGTTAAATTATTCATCGTCTTTTAGTTGTCCCCAGAAGGTCAGCTCGGCGATAATCACCTGACTCATGTTGGTGTCGGTGCCGTAGGTGCTGAAAGTGGAGAGGATTTTCAGACGTATCCAGTTCACAGTTTGATATGGGTCTGGTGCTTCGTCGGTGGGGACGAGTTCGAACTCGGTATGGTTATACCAGTAGTCTTTGTCTTCGTCGGTGATAGTGCCGACATTGCTGCCTTCGCCATAGCCGGAGGGTTTTGACTGTTCAAAGCGGCCGAGCAGTTGCCAGCTGTCATCCCAGTCGCCGTTGGCCTTATCGGGGCCTGGGTCGATGCTTCCCCAGAGCTCGAATACGCGCGGGGCGGTGCCGGAATACAGCTCATAGTTTGAGCGCGGGTATTTCTCGAAGCGGCTGATAGAGACCTTATGACCGAGGTCGAAAGATACGACCTGCGGGATGGGGCCGGTATGCGCTGACGCCCAGAAGGTGCCGTTCTTGTTGCCGTCAAACATCAACTCTACGCGGTATCCGTTATTGCCTTCGGCGTAGGAATAGAAGTCGCCGGCCAAATTACCGCGCACGATTTCCGTTTTGGGGAGTTCTACTTCCTCAATAGGGGTGAGTGTGCGGTAGATGGTATCTGACCGGTTGCCCCAGCGGTCGCGCAGGAACATGGCGAAGTTCGATTCTCTGGCTTCCAACCCGCGTCGCGAGAACTTGAATGCCGCAGACTTGGTATGGAACGTCTGTATCTCCGAATAGAAATCTGTATATAGCGTGTCGGCGATGAGCAGCACTAATGACAGGTCGGCTTTGGAGGTGTTGCCTTCAATGGAGGTAACTACGCCGCCGAATCCGGCCACGATGTCAAACTGCACGGTCTGTACCGGCGGCGCCAGCGGGGTGATGAGTCGGGGGACGCCCGACGAGAGCTTCCCGTTCAGCCCTACGCTGTAGAGCATTACTTCCTGCGGGTCGGTATTGCCGAAGCCTTCCACCACTAAGGTGTCGGAATATTTCGAGGCTTTCGAGCGGCAGGTCTCCCCGTTGCGGGTGTAAACCACTTCCACGCCCAGCAGATTGCTCACGTCGTCCGGCAATTTATACTTGATGACGGAGCCGCCAGGCCTGGGCGTAACATCCAGCACCGTCACGTTGTCCGGCGCCGGTGCCGAGCTGTCGATGTGGTCAATTCGTCCTTCCTCCTTACAGGCGAAGAGCAGGATGAACAGCGATAGCGCAATTGCGCGAATACTTATTGTTTTCATGATATTCTGTAATTTATACTTCATATTATTATTTATTCAAATATTATTATATTTAAATACTTGCTGACAGTTACCATCCGATATTTTGAACCAGGTTGGGGTTCTGTTCGATGATGGAGGTCTGAATCGGCCAGAAGTAGTCTTTGACGGAGAACTTCTGCTCGGCTAACGGGGTGGGTTGATAGTACTCTTCGGGCTTGCTGGCGGTAACTTTGAAGCCATAGATTCCTTTGGCGTATTCCTGGTATGCTTCTTTCCAGCGCCGCAGGTCCCAGAAGCGTTGTCCCTCGAAGGCCAGTTCGATGAGGCGCTCGCGATGGATAATCTTCTTCATGTTCTCGTAGCTATCGTAATAGTTGGGATGGTTGCTGTAGTTATCCCATGCTTCTTTCACGCGGGGTATTCCGGCATGGATGCGCACCGAGTCGATGCTGTTGAAGAGGGCTTCGCGGTTGGGGCCATTCGGGCCTTCGGCCTCATTGATAGCCTCGGCATAGAGCAGCAGCAGGTCGGTATAGCGCATCTCCGGCCACGGATAGCGCGTACAGGAATAGCTGGTAACGCCGTTCTGGTAGTTCTCAAAGTGTACAACTTTTTTGAGATAGTAACCGGTAACGGGGCCCCAGTCATAGCCCTTCTTTTGCTGGTCTTTTCCGGCGCGGCAGGCCACCCACAGCATGTCGTTGGGCGTCAAGTTGTTCTTGTAGGAATGATTCTCGAACCACTGTCCGCCGTCGAAGCCCATATAGGCGTAGAAGCGCGGCTCGCGGTCGAAGTTCATCTGGATGGTGGTGTAGTCCTTCCGCAGATACCAGCGATGTTCATTGTCGCCGACCCGCAGTTCGTAGGGGTCGAGGCCGTTCCATGCCACGTCGTTCTCGATTGGCAGCCCGTGTTCGGTATAGAACATCTCCGCGATTTTGATAGGGGGCTGGATGTTGTTATACAGCGAGGGCATGTCGGGATATTCATACCATTGCAGGTTGGGGGTAGCCGCCTGCTGCAGGTTCTGATTGGCGCCCAGGTCGGTGTGGACATTTGTCCAGATGATGCCCTCGTTCCACTTGTCGGTGATTGCGCCGCGCAGGTTCATTTCCAGTAGCAGGGTATCCGGCAAGGCATAGCGGGAGTTGAACTTGTAGAGGCCAATACCGCCATCCTTGCAGATTTCTATTGCCGCACGGCAGGCCACCATAGCGGAGTCCCAGGCGGCGCGTACCTCGTCGTCGCTCTTGTCGGTCTTGAATAGGGGCGTTCCGTCGTGGTTTTTCAATGTTGCCTGTTCTGTGTTGTTGTTAAACAGGGGGCTGGCGGCATACACGAGGATTTTTGCCTTCATAGCGGCCGCGATGGGGCGGGTGATGCGTCCCCACTCGTCGCGGGCGGGGTTCTTCAACGGCAGGTCCGGAATTGCCTCGTCAAGCAATTGCTTTAGGTAGGCAAAGCAGTCTTCCATGGGGTCGCGTGATACGCGCACTTCTTCTACGCTGGCGTTGATGTCCAGGTTTTCGCGGATGAGCGGAACGGGGCCCCACTTGCGCATCAGGTGGAAATGATAGAACGCCTTGAGGAACTTCACCTCCGCTATCCACTGCAGTTTTTCCCACTCTTCGAGGTCGGGAACGGTGCCGATGTTTTCCAGCATTATATTGCAGCAGCGGATGCCCTCATAGATTCCGGCCCAGTCGTTACCGTAGGGGGCGGCAGCGGTCTGGAAGCCGCGGGCCATGTTAAACAGCGTACCGCTCCATATTCCGGTGCTTTCACGCCGGTCGTAGATTGCCCAGAACTCGTCGCCGGTGGCATAGCCCTGGTCGAGGTCAAGGTGTCCGCTGGAGGGCAGGAACGCATAACAGGTATAAAGATACTTGATAGCGGTTGACCGCAGGCTGAACGCACTCTCCAAGGTGGCCAACCCGTCGTCAGGGACGATGTCAAGATAGTGATTGCAGGAACACAGCGCAATGACGCTGGCCAATACAAGGGCTTTTAACCCCTTGTTGAGGGTATATATGTTTCTCATAATATGCAAATTATAATTCATATTTATAATTCTCGATTTAGTTGAACGTAACATTTAAGCCGATGTTAAACACACGCTGGATGGGGTATCCCAGGCCGTTTCCGGCCATTTCGACATCCCACAGTTTGAACTTGCTGAACAGCAGCAGGTTAGTTCCGCTCAGGTAGAGGCGCAGCTGGCCGATATGCAGCTTGTCCTGCCATTTTCCGGGGATTGTATATCCCACTTCGGCCTGCTTGAGGCGCAGGAACGAACCGTTACGCATGAACCATGTGCTTGACTGGCCGTCGTTGTTGTTGTAGGTGGCGCTCAGGCGCGGCCACAGGGCATACATGTCCTGATTGTCTTCGCTCCAGTGGCTGTTGGCAAATACATCCAGCAATTGCGTCTGGTTCTGGAACGGGGCGACGTCTGCCACGCTGAGCCAGAACGATTCGTTGGCCAATCCCTGGAAGAATATTGAGGCGTCGAAGCCCTTATATCCGGCGGAGAAGCCGAATCCGTAGATGATTTCCGGCGAGGTGGGATTCCCGATAGGCACCATGTCGGCTGAGGTAATCTGGCCGTCGCGGTTCACGTCGGTATATTTGATGTCGCCACCGCCATATTCGCCGCTGAACTGCTGCGGCGGGGCGTTCTCAGCTTCGGCGTCGTCCATAAACAGGCGTTCTGCGATAAATCCCCAGTTCTGGTTGATGGAATAGCCCCTGTGGGAGCGCCACCATTCCTTGTATTCGGGTTCTTCATATACCTCATACTGGCTGGTAGAATAGGTGAAGTTACCACGGGCGGCCGTCCAGAAGTCCTTGTTCCATACCTGCTGGTAGTCGGCCTGGACGTCCACGCCATGGGCTTTGGCCTCGCCGATATTTGCGCGGACAGATGCCTGCAGGCCCATCGTTGAGGGAATAGCCGCACGGGTCATCAGGATGTGCCGCCGGTGTTCGGTGAAGTATTCGGCGATGATGCTCACCTTGTCGAACAGCCCGACTTCTGCGGCGATGTTCTGTTTGGTGGAGGTTTCCCACGTAATAGCTTCATTGGCATAGCGGTTGATGCGGACGCCGGCCCCCCCCTTGTCGATGTTTTCGCCGAAGTATGCACCGCGGCTGCTGTCGTTCATGTTCACTTGCGAGAGGTAGAAGAAGCGGTCGCTGGCGTTGCCAATCTGGTCATTACCCACCAGTCCGTAAGTGTAACGCAGCTTCAGGTTGTTAACCACATCCTTGTAGGGTGCCCAGAACTCTTCGTTGGCCACCTGCCAGGCCACACCTGCTGACGGGAAGAATCCCCAGCGGTGGTTCTCTGCGAAACGTTCGGACCCGTTATATCCGAAGTTAAACTCGGCGAAGTAGCGGTTGTCATACGAATAGGTGAAACGTCCGGCTAACCCCGCATTGCGCGACGGCAGCGACAGTTGCAACGTACCCTGATTAGCCTTGAGCTGCTCGCGGGTGGTCAGTACTAACAGCCCGCTGACGCCATGCACGTCATTGAACGTCCGGTTGTAGTTGAGCGAGGTCTCCGTGTACATCGTTGATTCCACGTCTTTAGGGCTTTCCGAAAAGTCCAGATATTCGGTGCCGTTTTCGTTGTAGCGCATCAGGTGATATTCGCCGGTGAAGCTGTCGTAGCTCTGCAGCTGGTACCAGTAAGGCTGATATTGGCGGCTGACGCTGAACTCGGCTAATCGCGAGAAGTTAACTAAGGAGCGGATTGACAGTCCTTCCGTGATGAATTTCAGGTTCTGTTTAACCTCAAACTGTGCCAGCATCTGTGAACGGCTGCGGTCTTTATAGCCGCGTACCATCTGGGCGTAGGGATTGAGGTAAGCACCGCCCTGGTTGCCGAACATGATGTGCTTGACATACTTGAAGTCCTCGTCTATGGGATAGTAGGCGGGGAACATTGCGGGGTTGGAGTGCATCACTTGGGCATAGACCGCATCGCCGTCGTCGCAGGGGCCGGTATAATCGTCGAAGTTGCCGGTCAGACGTACCCCGAGTTCGGTGGTCTTGGTGATGTTGATGTCCACATTTGCGCGGGTGGTGTAGGTGCGGAAGTCGATGTTGTTGTTAAAGCTGTTCCGTTTGTCCACCTTCAATGCGCCGCCGTCCATAGAATAGGCTGCGGCCACATAATAGCGGGCGACGTTTCCGCCGCCGGAGACGCTGAGGTTGGCACGGCGGCCAACGGAGTAGTCTCTGAACAGCATCCCGTACCAGTCGTTGGCCGGATAAATCAGGCGGTTGGCGTTGGGTTTGGCGGTGTTCTCAATCTTGTCCTGCGAATAGGGCAGGTCGCCCAGCGGGTTGCGGGTCAGCACGGCCTCGTTATGCAGTTTCATGTAGGTAACGGGGTCGGCTAATTTCACCTTTGACGTAGGCGTGGTGATGGAGTTCTCCAGCCGGAACGAAATCTTGGCCGGGCCTTCCTGTCCGCGCTTGGTGGTAACTAAGATAACGCCGTTAGCGCCGCGGGCGCCATAGAGGGCTGTTGCGGTGGCGTCTTTCATGATTGAGAAGCTGGCGATGTCGTCGGGTTGCAGCCGGGCCAGGTCGGTGGAGGTCAGCTCCACGTTGTCAATCAGGATGAGCGGGTTGGTGTTGGCGCCGAAGGTCGTGATACCGCGCACGAAGAAGTCAGCGTTGTCTGCCCCTGGCTCACCGCTTCGCTGGTAGGCGATGATTCCGGCCATATTACCGGCTAATGCGGTGGTCAGGTTGCTCGACGGCACCTTCAAATTGGCGGGGTCAACCGTGGTGATGGAGCCGATAACGCTCTCCTTCTTCTGCGTGGCGAAGGCCACCACAACCACGTCTTCCAACTCGTTAGCCTTGGGTTTCATCTGTACATCGATGCGCCGCCGTTCCCCGACCGGCACTTCAGTCTCCTGATAGCCGATGAAGGTGATGACCAGCACGTCCGATGACTTCAACCCGGAGAGGCTGAATGCGCCGTCCACATCGGTGATAACTCCGCGTGTAGCGCCCTTGACGACTACGGAGGCGCCCGGCAACGGGTCTCCGTTCTCTTCCGTTACCGAACCGGTAACGGTAATCCCTGAGGGCTGAGCAACCGCCCACTGTTGCATGAACACAACAGCCAGCAGCAACAAACTTGCCCTCATGATTCCTCGTAAAATAATTGGCTTTTTACTTGGCATAAAGTTAATTTGTTAAATTTGTAAAGAACATTGGTTATTTTTGTAATCAACTGATTACCTTGATGAATTGAACCGCAAATGCGGGCATATATGGCAAGCCCCATACAGCGTCGAACTGCTGTGGCCGCAAATGATATGAGTGGCCGGAAATTATACCTCTTATAAAGGTATATAACGCTTCCCGCACTGCCGACTGTGGCCGGAGCGACGGTAAGGACGCCTGCCTGGCAAAACGTCCTGTCAGGTATGTTGTTAAATAACGAACATTTGTTCGCGGGCTGTGTGTGTGTGTGTGTGTGTGTGTGTGTGTGTGTGTGTGTGTGTGTGTGTGTGTGTGTGTGTGTGTGT
>JAISSS010000047.1 GCA_031272965.1 Bacteroidales bacterium
AAGAGTGAGATAGTCTCGGAACCAAGGGTCGTCGGTGATGTTCTTTACGCTTTCGGGAAGCGCTTTCACGCGGGCGAAGACTTCCTCGAAAGTCCCTGTCTTGTCCTGATTGTCTTCCGTTATGCGTATGTCCCAGACGTTGTTATGTCCGAAATGGAAATGTATGGCGTCGGGGCGGGTTGTTACTACGACGCCCAAGCCGCCGTTACCCAGCACAGCGCCCTCAAAAAAGTTCACGGCAGGCTTGTTCAGCGCTATCGGATGGCGGCGCGCCAAGTCGGCCCCGTCGAAGGCTTGCCGAGCTGTGATGCTATTGAACGTAACAAATGTTGCTGTCAAAAGCAGTAAAAAAAATCTTTGCATTATTTATATTTGTTCTAATTTGTGCCGCAAAGTTAGAAAAAAAATCAATACAAGCCGAAATCCGAAAAAACATGACATGGAAAAGGCCCCTGTAAAATTCGTTACAGGGGCCTTCGCAGTTGTCCTGCCAGGACTCGAACCTGGAATCTTCTGATCCAGAGTCAGACGTGTTAACCGATTACACTACAGGACAGTGTTTGCGTTGACCTGCCAGGACTCGAACCTGGAGACTTCTGAACCAAAATCAGACGTGTTACCATTACACCACAGGTCAATCTTTTCAGGCCAACTTAATTTCCTGCTTTCTTTCATCGAAAGCGTTGCAAAAGTATTTCTATTTTTTATACAGCCGTCAAAAAGAGCGAAAAAAACTTCAAATCTTAATTTTTCTGTTCATTTTTGCCATTTGCGGCTGCAAATTGTTTCGCGAATGTAACGGCAAAATGCCTTACATCATTTCACTGTGGCGCCATTTGTTACTGCGGTGTCGGGGATAACGAAGCGCAGGGCGCCGGAGGCGTCTTCGGCCATGAGCAACATGCCCTGCGATTCGATGCCGCGCAGTTTGCGGGGTTCCAGATTGACCAGCAGCGCCACTTGCTTGCCCACGATTGCATCGGGCGAGTGCCATTTGGCGATTCCCGACACTACGGTACGGCGGTCGAGGCCTGTGTCAACGGTGAGTTTCAGCAGCTTGTCGGTTTTCGGCACGGCTTCGGCGGCGACGATTGTGCCGACGCGGATGTCGAGTCTGTCAAAGTCATCAAAGCTGACGGGCGCTTTGGCGGGGGCGACGTCCGGTGCGGCGGTGTTGTCGGCTTTGGTGGCCTTCAGCTTGCTGATTTGGCGTTCAATAACATCGTCTTCGATTTTCTCAAACAGCAGTTCCGGCTGATTCAGGCGGTGTCCGGCAGGCAGTAATATTGAACCGATGGTTGTCCATTCCTGTTTTTCGAGGTTTATCATTCTCCGCAATTTTTCCATGCTGAAAGGCAGGAATGGTTCGATGATAACTGTCAGATTGCCAACAATTTGCAGGCTTACGTAGAGAACAGTCTGTACGCGGGCGGGGTCAGTTTTTATCACCTTCCACGGTTCTTCGTCAGCCAAATATTTATTGCCCAGCCGTGCCATGTCCATCGCCGATTTAAGCGCCTCACGGAAGCGGTAGCTGTCGATGCTACGCTCAACCTCGCCTTTGAGGACTGCTATTTCCTGCAAGGTGTTGCGGTCAATGTCTGTAAGTTGCTGCGGCTCAGGCGTAATACCGTCATAATATTTATGGGTCAGCACTAATGCACGGTTGACGAAGTTGCCCAGAATAGCCACTAATTCGTTGTTATTCCGTGCCTGAAAGTCCTTCCAGGTGAAGTCATTATCCTTGGTTTCGGGGGCATTGGCGGTCAGCACGTATTTGAGTACGTCTTCCTTTCCGGGGAACTCCTCCAAATATTCATGCAGCCATATTGCCCAGTTGTGGGATGTTGAAATCTTGTCGCCTTCGAGGTTCAGAAATTCGTTGGCGGGGACGTTGTCGGGCAGTATGTATGTTCCTTCGGCTTTTAGCATTACCGGGAAGATGATGCAGTGGAACACGATGTTGTCTTTGCCGATGAAATGCACCATGCGGCAGTCGGGGTCTTTCCAGTATTTTTCCCAGTCGGGGGTCAGTTCTTTGGTTGCCGAGATATAGCCGATGGGGGCATCAAACCATACGTATAGAACTTTTCCGTCGGCGCCATCCACGGGCACGGGGATTCCCCAGTCCAGGTCACGGGTAACGGCGCGGGGTTGCAGGCCGTTGTCGAGCCAGCTCTTACACTGGCCATAGACGTTGGTTTTCCATTCCTTATGTTCTTCTAAAATCCACTGCTTCAGCCAGTTCTCGTATTTTTCGAGGGGCAGATACCAGTGTTTTGTGGGTTTCATCACGGGGGTAGCGCCACTGAGTTTTGAGCGGGGATTTATGAGTTCGGTGGGGCTGAGCGATGTTCCGCATTTTTCGCACTGGTCGCCATAAGCCTGATCGAACCCGCACTTGGGGCATGTCCCCACGATATAGCGGTCGGCAAGGAAGCGGCCATTTTGCTCGTCATAGTACTGCTCGGCGGTTTTTTCCACGAAAACGCCTTTGTCATAAAGGGTTCGGAAAAATTCGGAGGCTGTTCGGTGATGCTCCGGCGCGGTGGTACGGGAATATATATCGAAAGAAATTCCGAAACGGCGGAACGATTCCTTAATAATATGGTGGTATTTATCGACCACATCCTGTGGCGTAACCCCCTCTTTTTCAGCGCGTATGGTAATCGGCACCCCATGTTCGTCAGAGCCGCCGATAAATATGACGTCCTCGTTCTTCAGCCGCAGATAGCGGGCAAAGATGTCAGCAGGGACATATACTCCCGCCAGATGGCCGATATGCACCGGCCCGTTGGCATACGGCAGCGCCGAGGTTATTAATGTTCTTTTATACATATATTTTTTCTCGAATTTTTGTTATCCCTTTTTGAAAAGCCGTGCAAAGATAATACTTTTTTATCACAATAGCCCAATTTTTTTTATGAGGATAACTATTCCGGCCGGAGGGTGTCGCCGGAGCGGAACCACAGCGCTGTCATGCCGGTTGCGGCGGCGGCATTAACATTGGTCTCGAAGTCGTCAACGAACAGGGTCTCCGACGCCGTCAATCCTGCATCGCGGAGCACATATTCGAAGGCCTCCAATGCGGGCTTACGCAGATGTATTTCATTGGAATACCATGTCTTTGCGAACAGCTCGCCAAGCGGGTATCCGAACTGCCGGAAAAACATGGCCTCAAAACAGGCGACGTGGATGCTGTTGGTATTTGAGAACAGATATAAGCTGTAACGCGGTCTGAGCGCCCGCAGCTGCTCAATACGTTCCGGCGAGAATCCGGTGAGCATAGCGCTCCAGGCCGCATCAATTGCGGAATCGCTGACCGGCGCCGGAAGTAACCCGCGAACCTGCTTGCGGAATTCCGCATCAGTGATTCTGCCCACTTCCATATCCAAAAACACCTCATGCCCGTAGCTCCATCCTCCGGGCTTGATGAGGTCTTCCATGCCAAGCTCCCGAAATGCCTGTATTGTGAGTTGCGCATCGGCAGACAACAGCACTCCGCCAAGGTCAAAAATGATGTTGCGAATTTCTTCCGGTATCTTCATCTCTGTAAAAATTCTTGCCGACAAAGGTATATACTTTTATTATTGATAATCCTTAAATAAACTTAATTTATTTAAGTAGTCCTAAGTGGCTTGCCGACAGTTTTAGAAATTGAAGAAATTGTTTGCCCTGTTAATCACGTCAATAGAATCACGGGATTTTTGTCATGTATTGGATGCAAGTGGTTCTGCGGGTTTAACGATGACGTGTGTTTTTAGGGTTTCTACCACTTCTATTTCCGAGCCTTCGTCCAGAAATCCGAAGAGAGATTTGGCTTCTACGGTGAGGCCGTTGAAGAGGGCTTTCCCCATTGGGGCGAGGCGGCTGAGGGCTATTCCGCGGTCTCCCGCGTTGATTTTGTCGGTGTCGGTGTCCACGCTGGCAGTGATTTCGGAATTGAGCATCATCCGGCGTCCGACCCGCCCTTTGAAGAAGTATTTAAACAGGATGGGGACCGCAACTGCCGTGAAGAGGGCGGTGAGGATTCCGGCGGCGAGGCCATATACGTCGAAGGCTATGTATATTGCGGCAATCAGCGCCAGCCCCCCGCCGATTCCGGCGACAGTGATGCCCGGAATGACGGCAAATTCCAGCAGCAGCAACAGGATGCCCACGATTATAAGCAGCAGGATGACAAAAATATTCATATTTAATTAATCTATTGTTACGGTTAAATCTTTGTTGGCCAATGCCGTTTTTTTTGGGCGCAGATATTCATAGGTGCCCGTTTCCACGTCGCATTTGCCCTTAAAATGCACTAAAAGGGCGCACTGCAGAGCCTGTTCGCGCGTGTGCCCGCATATATCCACCAGCGCGTCGATAACATAATCAAACGTGTGGTAATCATCATTATACAGTATGAGGAAGCGCTCGCCGACCACGCCGATGCTCTCCTCCGTTTCTACAGTCTCTAACTCTTTTACGCTCATTTCCCTGTCAATTGTTTTGCGTCTTCTAATGGAATTATTTTATTGTTTAGCAATGCGATTATTGAGGCGTTCTTAATGCCTTCCTGTTTTACCTGTTCCAGCAGCACTTCCGCGTCTTTAAAGGTGTTCAGTTCGCCCACAGTGTATCGTATAATGCCGTCGTCGCCGGTTTCTGTGAATATTTTGCGTAGGGCGGCTAATTTGCGGTATTGGGTTTGTATGGCTGTCGGGGGGCTTTTTTTGTAGGCGCCCAGCAATATTTTATATATGGGTTTGGGTTCCTGGGGGGTGTTAGTCAGGGTATCCACGGCCAGCTCGTCGTCCGGTTCCGGCTCTATTTCAGGGAGCGGTGCAGGCGTTCTCTGCAGGGCTTGTAGGCTGTCTTCGATGCTTGCGTTTTGCTGCTGTAAAGCCTGCAGGGTTGCGGCGTCGGCGGTTGCCCAGAAAGCTGATTCAGCGGCAATGGCGGCGCTGTAGGCCTGTTGTGCCTGCTCGTTGAGGCGGATGGTTTCCTGCTCCAGCTCCAGGATTTGTTTGTTAACGGTGGCTATTTCTCCGGCGGGCAGGGTAGCATACTGGCTGCGCAAGGCACTGAGCTTGCGCATGTCGGCGGCTAATTGCTGCTCGGCTATCCAGCCTTCCACAAAAGAGTTCAGGCCTTTAATGTCCTTAAACTGGCTGATTTTAAGGTAATTGACCGTTGCGTCCACCTGAAATCGCGCGATAGTGTCGCGCAGTTTTGCGGGAATTTCCACAGGTTTTACGGGGGCCGGCGGTGGTGGTGGCACGGCCTGCTGAAAGGGATTCTGCTGCTGGCGGCACTGGGCGATGAGCTCTTCGGCCATTTTGCGGCGGGGGTTCTTCTTTTTTGCTGCTGTGATGAACTGGGTATAGTTCGCGATAGCGCCTTTCCAGTCCTCGTGAGCGTGCAGATATTTTCCCCGAAAGAAGGCGGCATCAGACGTGTTGGCCTTATCCAGGGCTTGTATAGCTTCGTCGCCGAACTGCATGGTCTCAATCAGGCAGGCGCCATAGTAGCCGTTCAGTCCGGCATCGTCAGGATACATGCGTACCAGGTCTCTGAACACTGCCAGGGCCTCCTCGAAGCGTCCCGCCTCAAACAGCTGTCGGGCATGGGCTTCCGGGTCTTGCGGCGTCGCATAAATGCACACGCTACACAGCGCCAGAACAAGCGCGAAAATATTTTTTATACGAAGCATATCCTCAATTTATATTTCGTGAACTGGAATGCAAAATTAATAAAAAAAATTTTTATGGCGATATTTGAATAATTGAAACGGAATTATTTCTACTTTTGCTGAATATATGTGAAAAAAATGGATGAGTCAAGATATTCCGGCAATGCTGTTTCTGTCTGTAAGGAAATCCGGGAGCTCGCAGAGCGTAGCGGGGCTATAGACATGGCGTCCGGTATTTCGGATTTTGAGTGTCCGCCCGAATTAGTCGGGCTGCTGGCCGACAGCGCTACGTGCGGGCATAATAATTTTGTGGACCCGGACGGGCTTCCCGCCTTGCGGGAGGCTATTTCTGCGGCACTGTTACCCCTTACCGGGCGCACTTATAATCCCGTCACGGAAATCACCGTTACGGCAGGGACGGTACAGGCTGTACATACGGCCATCAGCGCGCTGGTGGGCGACGATGACGAGGTCATCATTTTTGAGCCTGCCGCGGTTACCTTGGCGCCCTCCGTGTTGCGCAATAACGGGCGTCCCGTATATATACAGATGAAACCGCCGCTGTTCACCATCGACTGGGATGAGGTGCGGCGGGCCATAAACCCCAAGACAAAACTGATAATCTTAGATTCTCCGCATAACCCCACCGGCGCCCTGCTCACTGACGACGATATGCAGCAGCTACAGAAACTCACCAATGGCGCCCGAATACAGCTGCTGAGCATTGAGGCCGACAGCGCCCTCGTGTATGACAGCCTGAAATATCAGAGCGTAGTCCGGTTTGGCAAATTGGCTGACCGCTCGCTGACAGTGTCGTCCTGCGACCGCCTCTATAACATATCGGGGCTGGGTATTGCCTTCTGCGCAGGCCCCGCAAAGATGATGTCCGACTTTCGCTATGTGCAGGAATACCAGTTGCACTGCGCCAATGTTCCGGCGCAGTATGCCCTCACCCAACTGCTGCGTCACAGCTATCCTGCCGACGAGGTTGTGGAGCTGTATATGGGGAAACGCAACTATTTTAGCCGTTTGATGGCCAAAAGCCCGTTTAAGCTGTTGCCTGTTCAGGGGGGCTGCTTTCAGCTGCTCGACTATTCCAGGGTGTCGTCCGAATCGGATGTGGCTTTCGTCCGTCGGCTCATCGCCGAGGCGGGGGTCGCCATGATGCCCGTGTCGGTGTTCTATCACGAGCGCACCAAGCAAAAGCTGTTGCGGCTCTGCTTTGCGCGGGAGAACTCTGTCCTCGAAGAGGTGGCGGCCCGCCTCTCAAGAATCGCCTGACGCGGCATCATTTTTTACCTGATTCTAAAAAACGAAACAGCCTTGGTGTCAAAATGAGACTCACAGACAGCCTCATTATTTCATTTACAGGCTCATAAAACCACGGAGAGCACCGTTTTTCAATTAGTGACACAAAAAAATGCCTCTGTTTAAAAAAAAATTGTTACTTTGATGCAGTATTTTAATCCTTGCAGTATTTATATAGTAAAGTTTGACGATTAGATGGATGAATCCGGTCTTGTAAACGGATGTAAACGCGGAGATATGTTAGCGCGCAGAAGGCTGTACGAGCTTTATGCGGAGAAGATGTTGGCCCTGTGTTTGCGCTACACGAATAACGATGACGTGGCGCATGACCTGTTGCACGACGGCTTTATAAAGATATATTCCGCTATCGCAACGTTTAGATGGCTCGGTGAGGGCAGCCTGCGGGCATGGATGAGCAGGGTTTTTGTGAACCTTTGTCTTGCCTGGCTCAAGAAGCGGGACCTGTTACGTGCTCCGGCCTCTTTGGAAGCGGTCAATATGGCTGACGACGAGGAACCGGAGATTTCGGAAGTGCCTTTCGCAGTGTTGATGGGGTTCGTAAACGAGCTTCCGCCGGGCTACAGGGCAGTGTTCAACCTGTATGTCTTCGAAGAGTGGAGTCATAAGGAAATCGCCGCCAAACTTAACATTAACGAGAAGTCGTCGTCTTCGCAACTGTTGCGGGCGCGGCAATTATTGAGTAAGAAAATAAAAGACTATATAAAACGACATGGATAACGAAAAGATGCTACAGGAATTTCGGAATCGGCGGGATGAATTTCACGTCGAGCTCCGAGCGGAGGTTTGGGAGCGGCTCGAAGCCGAGCTGAGCGCCCTGCCGTCGCGCCGTGTGGTTGTGTTGCGCCGCTTTGCGGTTCTTGCTGCCGCTGCCGCCGTTGTTGCATTGCTGTCCCTGCCATTATTTTTCACATCCGACCGTCCTGCTGGCGATGTTGTTCAGGCGCCCCCTGTTCCTGCCGCAGTCGGCCAGCCGGACCTGCCTGCGGAGCCAGCGTCCGTTGCCGTTGAGCCTGCACCTGTAGCTGTCGCTCAGATGCGTCCGGCGGCAGATGCCCGCAGGCACCCCGCTATTCCCGTTCAGACAGCCTCTCTGCAACCGCCCGACAAACAACCGCCCGATGGCGACACCATAACCACGCTCCCCGAAGAGCATCAAGCATCTGAAAACAAGAACACCCGGCAATATGATGGAGATGCGCGGAATGATGCGCACTCCGCCCCCGCCGGAAAGAAAACAGCAGTGCCGTCTGCCGACGAGCCCTTCCCCAAGCCAACCTTCATCCCGAAGGCCACCCCGCCGTCCCGCCCATGGACAGTAGCCATGAACGTGGGCAGCAATGGTCTCCGCTCGTCGGCAACAGGTGCAGGTACTGGACAGTATTCCAAGAACACCAATACCGCCCCCTCCGAATCGAGCCTGCAGATGTTGCCCAAAGGCGACGGCCCTATCGTCATCACCACTCTGGCGCCTGAAGGCGGCTCTGAGGATACTGAATACCGCCACTATTTGCCCCTGTCCATAAAATTTGCCGTCCATAAAGAACTTGGCGACGGCTGGACGCTGGGCAGCGGTATCCTTTATAACTACCTCTATACCGAAGTACTGCGCCACAACGTGAGCAACGGCACTCAAAAGCTACACTATCTCGGACTGCCGCTATCTATCAGCAGACAGCTGTTTACGGCGGGCAGTTTCGACTTCTACGCATCTGCAGGCGGAACCATAGAGTACTGCCTGTCGGCTAAACGACACATCGGACGGAAGGTCAAAGACATCAGCCTTACCCGCTTCCAGCCATCCCTGAACCTTACGCCCGGCGTACAGGTAACACTGTTCAACTCGCTGTCCCTGTTCGCAGAGCCGGGACTGAGTTACTACTTTAACATGAACGATGCCCTCGAAACGTTCTATACCCGTCGGGCAGCCACGTTCAATCTGCAAACAGGAATACGTTACACCTTCAATTAGCAGACAATGAAAACAATATTTTACACGTATTTGAATTTTAAGACGACAATGAAGACAGGCGTTTGGGCGCTGGCAAGTTTCCTGCTGGGAGCTTGCAGCGCCAACGACGCTGTAATGGATGCCAACGACGCTCCATACTTCACCGAACACAGCGATATCTTGCTGGCCGAAAAGCAGGAATTTATCGCCCGCCGCAATAACGCCTTCGCTTTTGGCCTGCTCAATACGACCGTCAACAGCGAGCAACCCGACAGGAACGTCCTGCTATCCCCGCTCAGCGCCTCCCTCGCCCTCGGCCTGCTCAATAATGGCGCTACCGGCACAACGGAAGCGCAGATACGTACCGCTCTCGGCTATAAAGACCTCACCCGCACTGAGCTGAACGACTATTTCAAGGGAATGATTCAGGCGCTCGAACATATCGACCAAAAGGTAAACCTGAATATCGGAAGCTCAATATGGCTGCAGGAAAGCCCCGAACTGAACACAGCCTTCTCCGAAATAAACACCGCCTGTTATAATGCCGACATCTTCCACGTATGGTTCGGCAGCGAAGAAGCGCTCACTATGATAAACACATGGCTGCAAGAAAAGACTGACGGCGCACTGTCCGATTTCTTCAACAGCGGCGACTACTATCTGCCTGCCGACACGTATAATGACCCGTATAAAGACCCGTACTTCGACCAGAACAGCTATTACTGGAAAGGAACTCAGATGTGGCTGCTGCATACCGTCTGCTTCAATGGGGCATGGCAAACGCCTTTCGATGGCGACCGCAGCGGCAATGTCGCTTTTACCAATTCTGACGGGACAACCACGGAGGTCGTTGCCATGAACGGACGCATGAATGTCAATTTCGTGGCCACCGACGAGCTGGCTATGGTCGAGCTGCCATATTCCAACGGTTCCTTCTCGCTCAACGTGCTGCTGCCCGACAGGAACACGACATCACAGAAACTTATTGAACAAATGACCGAACCACAGTGGAAAGAACTGGTCGGGAAACTGCAAAAAACTGCGGTGGATGTCAGCCTGCCCCGCTTCTCTGTGGAGTATGAGCATGACTTGGACAGCGACATCTCCACGCTGGGCATGAGCAGTATCTTTGACGCGACCACCGCCTCCTTCGGCGACCTCAGCTCTGCCCGCGGAATCTGCGTGAACAGGATGCGCCAAAAACTGCGCTCAACGGTGAACGAATCGGGAACCAGCGCGGCAACCCTGTCCGACATCGTAACTAACCCCGGCAACGAGCCTGTGGGTATCACCACAGCCGATAAAGCAGCCGAATTTCGTGTTGACCGCCCGTTCATATATATTATAAAGGAACAAAGTTCGGGGGTGATTATCTTCACCGGCATCGTAAAAAAACTGTAATCAAAATATTACATATACAGAGTTCATCTACAAAACAAGAATTTTTAGCTTAATCACGATTTTAAATTTTTTACAATGAAAAGAAAAACAACTGTAACACTGTTGCTGGCGGGTCTGATGCTCGCTGCCTGCAACAAGGACGACTCCACCACACAGCCGACGCCATCGAAAGAACGCGAAGACATCTCGTTGACGAAAGTCGAACAGACCATTATGGGGCTTAATAACAGCTTCGCACTCAACCTTCTGCAAAAAGTCGGCGCCGACGATGCCGGAAACATCCTGCTTTCGCCACTCAGTGCCTCCCTCGCGTTGGGAATGCTCAACAACGGCGCGGTGGGTGCCACCCAGCAGGAAATCCAGGAAGTGCTCGGATATGGCGACATAACCCGCGACGAGCTGAACGCATACTACCATAAGTTAGTCTCGGCTCTGAAAAACCTTGACCCGAAAGTAACGGTAGGCATTGCCAACTCTATATGGATTAAATATGGCTTCGGCTATAAGCTCGATTTCACAGAGACGAATGCCAATTACTACGACGCGGTTCTCGACATAGTGGACTTCACAGCCCCCAAAACGGCGTCGATAATCAACGAATGGTGCAGCGACAAGACGGTCGGCAAAATCCCTGAAATTGTTAAGGCTAACGAGATTGAGGCTGTGCAAATGCTGCTGCTCAATGCTCTTTATTTTAAAGGCACGTGGACAACCGCTTTCGACCCCAAAAACACCTGCGAAGAACCGTTCTACAATCAGGACAGCAAGGCTACCTCCGTGAAGACGATGCGCAATTCCGAGCTCAGCGCCCGATATATCGCTGTTGCGGGGAAATACTGCATCGCCGAGCTGCCCTACGGCAACGAGGCCTTTAACATGACCATCGTGTTGCCGGAGGAGGGCGTATCGCTCGACGCGGCGATGGCCAGCCTTACTGCCGACGGCCTGCACACGCAGTTAAACACCTACATCGGCCATTCAATCATAGACGTGAAACTGCCCCGCTTTGAGGTGAACTATGAATGTACGCTTAACGACTGCCTCCGCGCCATGGGCATGCGACAGATGTTTACCGACGCGGCCGATTTTTCCGGTATCACCACCGATGAGCCGCTGTGTGTGGGCTTCGTGAAGCAGAAAACCTGGTGCCTGACCGATGAGGAAGGTACAGAAGCCGCCGCCGTTACCGCCATCGGGATGGTAACAACCGCCATGCCAACCGCCCCTATACAGTTCTACGTCAACCGCCCGTTCCTGTTCTTCATCACGGAAAAAAGCACTGAAGCAATCCTCTTTGCTGGAAAAATCAGCAGTCTGTAATTGGAGCAGTCAGCATAACTTGACTGTTCATCCCGTCACTTTTCAGCACAGTACACTTTTTCTATCGTAAATTTATGCGAACATACAGGGCCGGAATTTCCCGGCTCTGTGTCTTTACCCGAGTACAACTTACTCTCTCTTTCGGAGAGGGCATGGGCGGGCCGTTTTTTCACCGTTCCTGCATGTCTGAACTATGATTTTAGTATGATTTTTACGATTGCCATGATTATTTTTGCCCTGTCCAGCCCTTAGTAGCCAAAGTTGCCATCCAAAGTTTCCCTTATTGCCTTATCAATATGCTGCGAATAAGGGAATAAGGGCGAATGGAGAAACATTCATAGCTACTAATGGCAAGATTGTGAGCCATATTTCGGCCTACTGTTGTTCCGGTCGGGACAAAATGCTGGTAGAGATGAGCCGGATATCAGATTCGAACTGATGACCCCAAGATTACAAATCATGTGCTCTGGCCAACTGAGCTAATCCGGCAAGCGGGTAAGCTACCTGCATCGCATCGCTACGACCGCCTGCACTTGCTGCCTTCCGGCCCTGGGCGGGTTCAGCGGGAGCAGATCGTACAGGACTTACCCGCCGCAAAAGTACTGCTTTTTTCGTTCTGCGCCGTCGCCTTCCCGAATATTATCCTCATTTTTTAAGAAAACGTTATCTCGCTCGGCTATTCGCTGTTTTGGTTATATGTTAACCGAATGTTACCCCGACCGAAAAAAAATTTTTTGTACCCTTATAGTTCTCAACAATTGTCGGTTAGTTTTTTATTTTATATAAATAATTATAAATCAGCATTTTACAGAATGAGATAAACACTAATTGCGTGATTGTCAACATGTTTTGAACAGATTTTCAACCATTTTTGTATTAATCTGTGGGACTAAAAGTGCCTGAAAGTGGAAAAAAGTGACGGCATATGAAAAAAAAGCAGTACTTTTACATCGAATTTAGAAAAAAAGAATTATCGATTGAACATATAAGAAGAATTATTGTATGAAGATATTATGCGGAGATAAGAACGCGACTGTTGATGAGAAAGGCAGGGTTGTCCTTCCGGCAGAATTCAGGCAGGCGATGGGCGGTGTTCCCGACGGCATATTGGTCGTTGAGAAGAACCCGCACCTGACATGTCTGAACCTCTACCCGTCGGAGAGCTGGGAGCCTTATTTCACGGCCATAGACCGTCGTCTCCGCCGCACGGACAGAGACCAGGCGCGTCTTCGTACAATGTTCTATGCGTCGTTTAAAGAGATAGAGGTACCTGCGACGGGTCGGATAAATTTGCCACCCACTTTTTTGAAGGCGAAGAACATCGACAAGGAAGTGGTATTTGTAGGTCAGGGGCGGTTTCTTCAGCTGTGGAATGCTGCGGAATATAATGCTCTCATCAACCCCACGGCCGACAATGAGCAGACGTATTCGGAGCTGTATCAGGAATTTCTGTCGGATATTGACCCTGACCGCGGAGAAGAGGAGGCGAATCTATGAATCAGCAGCACTATAATGAATATCACACTCCAGCCCTCCTAAATGAAACTCTTGAAGCGTTACGGGTTATTTCCGACGGGACGTATGTAGATGTCACCCTTGGTGGTGGCGGTCATACGTCCGGCATCCTGGAGTTACTCGCCAACGGGCGCTTAATAGCGTTCGACCAGGACGCGGACGCCGCACAGAACCTCCCCGACGACGGGCGTGTGGTCTTTGTCAGGCACAATTTCAAGTTTCTGCGCAATTTTTTGCGCTATCTTGGGGTGTCGGCAGTTGACGGCATACTCGGCGACCTCGGAGTGTCGTCGCATGACTTTGATGTGGCCGAGCGGGGCTTCTCGTTCCGCTTTGACGCCCCCTTAGACATGCGTATGAATCGGCAGCAGCATTTGACCGCCGCCGATGTCATTAACGGGTATAGCGAAGCCGACCTGAGCCGCGTTCTCCGCCAATACGGGGAAGTGGAACAGGCCGACCGTCTGGCGCGTCGCCTCGTCGCCGCCCGTAAACGTCAGCCGCTCAGCACCAGCGCACAACTCCGGGAATGTATCGGCAATCTGCTACCCCCAAACAGGGAAGCCAAGTATCTGGCCAAAGTGTTTCAAGCCCTGCGCATAGAAACCAACGGCGAACTTGACGCCCTCAAAGAGCTCTTACAGCAGGGCTCACAAGCCCTGAAAACGGGGGGGCGATTCGTCGTAATCACTTACCACAGCCTCGAAGACCGCCTCGTGAAGAACTTCTTCCGTGCGGGAAACTTTACCGGCATCGTGGAAAAGGATTTCTTCGGGAACATATCCGGCGCTCTCCGCCCCGTCAACAGGAAGGTTATCACCCCTGCGGAAGGAGAAGTCGCCCGGAACCCGCGAGCTCGTAGCGCTAAACTCCGCATCGCTGAGAAGTTATGAACAGCAATAGCGACATATCGGAAAAAAGCTCTGCCATTAAACAGTTCTTTGAGGGCAAGGTGTTCTACCGCTGGATTATCCGGCTGTGGCCGTTCATCGTAATGCTACTGCTGATGGCCCTGTTCATGAACCTCAATCGAGACCATGCCGAAAAGGTCATCCGAAAAATCAGCAGTGTCCGCGATTCTATCAGCGCACTGCATACCCAGTCGGTAGCCATCGAATCCGAACTGCTGCAAATGAGCGGCCGCTCTGTCATCATAGACCGCATCAACAGCGAAGGCCTCGACCTGATAGACCCGAAAGAGCCGCCACGTCGCTTGACAGTGAAAAAATTAACCGAAAATGAGGAGGAACAGTAATGGAAAATATGACAGAAGAAGTCTCAAAAAACAAACTCACTGCCAGCTTCCACATGATATTACTGCTGGCAATGTTCATCGGCCTGGCTATCCTTATAATGTACAGGGTGGCAGTTATCCAGTTCTTTGATACCGAAAAGTGGGTCGAAAAAGGCGAGAAAATTCATAACAATACGCGCAAAATCCCTTATACACGTGGCAATATATGTGCTGACGACGGTTCCATATTAGCCACCTCCGTGCCGTATTACTGGCTGCGATTAGACCTGAAAGCCCCTATTGTGGCGAAAGTTTATAAGGAGAATGTGGCATTGCTTTGTCGGGAGGTCGCTGCCTTCTTCAAGACCGACGCCACCGCGCTGCGCAAGCGCATGGACGCCGAACTGCTCAAAGGCAACCGCTGGTTCCTGATATATAATGAGAAGGTCAGTTTCGCGAAGTTACAGGAATTTAAGCGCCTCAGTTCGCTGTCGCGCGACAGGTTCGGCAGTGCGCTGATAGAGGACATGGACAGCAACCGCATCCTGCCCAATGACGATATGGCCAGCCGCACTATCGGTATCATGTCCAAGTCGCCCTACGGCGGCGTACATGGCCCCATAGGATATACCGGCATTGAGGGGCTTATGGAGAGCTATTTGGCCGGAACGGACGGCAAAGCTATCCTGAAAAACATGTCCGGTGCATGGACCCCCGTACCGGTGGAAGAACCACAACACGGCAAAGATGTTATCACTACCTTGAATCTTAATTTACAGGATTTTACGGAGAACGCTCTCCTGCGGCAGATGCAAATTTCGCAGGCTGCCTGGGGCGCCGCCATCGTCATGGAAGTGAAGACCGGAAAGATAAAAGCTGTAGCCAATCTCGGCCGGAAGGCTGACGGCAGCTATGCGGAGACCTACAACTATGCCCTCGGAAATATGGGATGCAGCGAGCCGGGCTCCACCTTTAAATTAGTGTCGCTGATGGCTGCCCTCGAACAGGGCGTGGTGGACACATCCACAGTCATAGACCTCGGCTCCGGCCGCTGGGAATACCGCACACAGCCAATCACCGACAGCGACTACGGAAAACGCACTCATGGCGCCATCTCCGTGAAAAAAATATTCGAGATTTCTTCCAACGTCGGCACTGCTAAGGCAATAGTAAAGAGCTTTGAGGGCCGCGAGCGCGACTTCGTGAATCGAATCTATCAGTTCGGCCTCAACAAGCCCCTCAATATGGGCTTCGCCGGTGAAGGCCGTCCAATCATTAAAAACCCCGACAGCAAGGACTGGTGGGGCGCTTCTCTTGCACAGATGGCCTACGGATATGAGCTGAAAGTTACGCCCATGCAAATGGCGGCGTTCTACAATGCCGTTGCAAATGGCGGCAAGATGATGAAGCCGATGTTCGTTACCGAGGTGCGCGAAAAAGGGCTGCCCGTGAAGACGTTCCAGCCGGAAGTGATGAACCCTGCAATATGCTCGAAGGAGACGCTCGGCAAGGTGAGAGCCATGCTCGAAGGGGTGTGTATCAGAGGCACCGGACGGGGGATGAAGTTCCCCTATTTTCCGTTAGCCGGCAAGACCGGTACTGCCCAGATAGCTTTCAACGACCAGGGCTATGGGTCCACGCACCAGTATCAGGCCTCGTTTGTGGGATATTTTCCCGCCGACACGCCTGAATATACGGTGATGGTGGTTATCTCCGGTCCAAAAGGCGCCTATTATGGCGGCTCGGTGGCCATGCCGGTATTTAAGGAGGTCGTGGAGCGCACCTATGCTGCCTTCCTTGAGCCCCGCCTGAAAGACGATGATGTGGTGCGCCGCATCCCCGAATTTAAGGCGGGCTTCCACGATGGGGTCTCTCACGTAGCTAACGTGTTGAAGTTGCCCGTTAATGCCGACAAGAGCAGCAAGAGCAGCAGCGTGGTGAGCATTGCCGTGAACGATGACAAAGCCGTTGCCGTTCCCGTAGCTATCACCAAAGACGAAGTGCCGGACGTGAAAGGCATGGGCGGACGCGACGCTCTCTATCTGCTGGAAAGTTCCGGCCTGCACGTGAAATTGAACGGCTTCGGAAAGGTGAACCGCCAGTCGGTGCCACCCGGAACGAAAATAAAAAAGGGACAGACAGTGATGCTGGAACTGAGCATTTGATTTTTTTAGAGTATAGTTATTAGAGTAATATATAATATAAGGTATGATGGCAGTATTGAGCGACATATTGAAGGACGTGGAGCATCGCTTGGTAAGAGGCGAGGCGGGAGTCTCAATCCGCGGGATACAGTTTGATTCGCGGCGGGTACAGGCGGGCGATGTCTTTGTGGCCGTCAGCGGGACGCATGTTGACGGGCGCCGGTTCATCGGGCAGGCGGTTGACAGCGGCGCTGTGGCTGTCATTACCGATGATGTTGCCGCTCTTGATGCGCTTCCCTCCGCTGTTGCCGTCGTGCAGACGGAGGCTCCCGGACGCAAGCTCGGCTTGATGGCCGCCAACTTCTACGGCCATCCGTCTGATGCGCTCACGGTGGTCGGTGTTACCGGCACAAACGGCAAGACCACTGTGGCCACCGTTCTCTACCGCCTGTTTACGCGGTTGGGGATGAAATGCGGCTTGCTCTCTACTGTCCGCTATATGGTGGGCGAGCGGGAATTTCCGGCCACACACACCACCCCCGACCCCGTCCGGCTGCAGGAACTGATGGCCATGATGGTGTCCGAAGGGTGCCAATACTGCTTCATGGAAGTCAGCTCGCATGCTGTTGACCAGGACAGAATCGCGGGTATCCGATTCGCCGCAGGGATATTCACCAATATCACCCACGACCATTTGGATTACCACAAAACCTTTGCCGAATACCTGAAAGCCAAGAAGAAATTCTTCGACAATCTGTCGCCTGATTCGTATGCCATTACCAACGTTGATGATAAGAACGGCATGGTGATGCTGCAAAATACCCGTGCAACGAGAGTAACTTATGCTCTTAGAACCATGGCTGATTTTAAATGCAGGGTCATCGAGAAGCATATTGACGGCATGGAACTGGACGTCAATGGCAGCGACGTATGGACGCATTTTTCGGGTGTGTTTAATGCGTATAATCTCACGGCTGTGTATGCGGCGGCGGTCAGGCTGGGGGCTGATTCCTATGCGGTATTGCTGCATCTCAGCGAATTGCATCCGGTGGACGGGCGTTTTGAGATTATCCGCTCGCCCGACGGGAAGTTTGCCATTGTTGACTATGCCCACACGCCGGACGCCTTGAAGAATGTGTTGCAAAGCATTGACGAGGTGCGGGCCGACAGCGCAAAAATTATCGCCGTTGTCGGCGCAGGTGGCGACCGCGACAAGAGCAAACGCCCCGAAATGGCCACCGAAGCGGCCAGCCGGTGCGACCACCTGATACTCACCTCCGACAACCCCCGCTCCGAAGAACCGGAACAGATTATCACCGACATGGAAGCGGGATTAAGTGTCGCACAAAAACAGCGAACCCTTGCAGTGTGCAGCCGCCGCGAGGCCATTAAAACAGCATGTATGCTGGCAAAGCCCGGCGACATCATCCTCATAGCCGGTAAAGGTCATGAGAATTACCAGGAAATCAAGGGCGTAAAACACCACTTCGATGACCGCGAAACAGTGAGAGAAATTTTCGGAATTAATGCAACTAATTAATTATAGATGTTCAGTTTTTTATATAATCATTTTAAGGATTGGGATATTCCCGGATGGGGGATGTTACAGTACATATCGTTCCGCTCGTCGGCGGCAGTGATAGTATCGCTGTTTATCACGATGGGATTTGGACATAAGCTCATAAACTTCCTCCGCCGCAAGCAGATAAGCGACGAAATCCGCGACCTGGGATTGCAGGGGCAATTGGAGAAACAGGGCACTCCCACGATGGGGGGGCTGCTCATCTTAGCCTCTATCGTAATCCCCACGCTGCTTTTTGCCAATCTGAAGAACGTCTATATCCTGCTGATGCTGCTGACCACTGTATGGCTGGGCGGCCTCGGCTTTGTGGATGATTATATAAAGGTGTTCCGCAAGCACAAGAAAGGGCTGGGTGGCTGGCTCAAGATTCTGGGGCAGGTGAGTCTGGGAATTATCGTGGTAGCCACGCTGTACTTCTCTGATGCTGCCGTCGCCCGCGAGCCGGTTATAGACGCTGACGGCAACGTGATGAAGGAAGTGGTGGTCGGCGCTGACGGCAAGCATGTTGAGCATACTGTGATGCAGGAAACCAAATCCACCCGTACTACTATCCCGTTCTTTAAGGACCACGAGTTCGACTATGCCTGGTTTGTGTGGTGGACCACCCGCGAATACGAATGGCTTAGCTGGTTAGTGTATGCGGCGGTGATAATTTTGATAATAGTGGGCATGTCGAATGCGGCGAACCTGACCGACGGCATTGACGGGCTGGCTACGGGCACCTCGGCAATCAGCGGCGCCACATTGGGCATCCTGGCATACGTGAGCGGTAATGTGATATTTTCCGACTACCTGAACATCATCTACATACCCAACATCGGCGAGCTGTCGGTGTTCGTGGCGGCTTTCATCGGCGCCACCGTGGGCTTCTTGTGGTACAATTCGCATCCCGCGCAGGTGTTCATGGGCGACACGGGCAGTCTGGCGCTCGGCGGAATATTAGCCGTATTTGCCGTCATCATCCGCAAAGAAATCCTGCTACCCCTGTTGTGCGGCATCTTCTTAGTGGAGAACCTCTCGGTGGTAATACAGGTTAGCTGGTTTAAATGGACGAAGCAAAAATATGGCGTCGGACGCAGGGTGTTCCTGATGACGCCCATTCATCACCATTTTCAGCAAAAGAAGATACCGGAAGAGAAAATCGTTACCCGCTTTTGGATAGTGGGTATTGTGCTTGCGGTAGTAACATTGGCAACATTAAAAATACGATAGAGCATGGCAGAGAAAGCAGTCATATTGGGAGCAGGCGAGAGCGGCGTCGGAGCGGCGATTCTGGCGCAGCGGAAGGGCTTTGAGGTGTTCGTCTCCGATGCCGGACGCATCAGGGAGCCGTATATTGAGCTGCTGCACAGCTACGGGCTTCCCTTTGAGAGCGGCCAGCATACTCCCGAAAAGATACTTGATGCCACAACCGTTATAAAAAGTCCGGGCATTCCCGACACGGCGCCATTAATATGGCAGTGCCGGGCGGCCGGGATTCCGGTGATTTCGGAAATCGAATTTGCAGGACGCTATACCCGCGCCCGCACCGTATGCATTACCGGCAGCAACGGCAAAACCACAACTACCATGCTGACATATCACATATTGCAAAAAGCGGGGTTTAATGTGGGATTAGCCGGAAATGTGGGGCAAAGTTTCGCCCGTCAGGTGGCCGAAAAAGAGTTCGACCTCTATGTTATAGAGCTGAGCAGCTTCCAGCTTGACGGCATGTATGATTTCCGCGCCGATGTGGCTATACTGCTCAACATCACCCCCGACCATTTAGACCGTTACGATTACCGGATGGAGAATTATGTTGATTCCAAGTTCCGCATCATCCGTAATCAGACTGCCGCCGATACGTTTATCTATAACGCCGACGACCCCATCATTGTCAAAGAGCTTGAGAAATATACAATTCCGGCGACGCGCCTGCCGTTCACCCTCGGTGAGCCGCCCTCGTTGGGCGCCGGAACCACGGGAAATATAATGATTATCAACAGCAAAACTAAATTCAGTATGTCTATTTTTGACTTCGCCCTGCAGGGCAAACACAACACGTACAACACCATGGCGGCCGGGTTAGCCGCTGCGGCGCTGAACATCAGGAACGAGACTGTCCGCGAAAGTCTCGCCGACTTTAAGGGTGTGGAACATCGCCTTGAGAGCTTCCTGAAAGTACATGGTATTGAGTTTATTAACGACTCGAAGGCCACCAATGTCAACTCTACCTGGTATGCCCTCGAATGTGTCAACAAGCCCATAGTCTGGATATGCGGCGGTGAGGAGCACGGCAACGACTACAGCGAGTTGCTCGACCTGGTGCGCCGCAAGGTCAAGGCTATCGTATGTCTGGGGCGGGATAACTCCCGCCTCATCAATGCGTTCAAGGGCATAGTGAACGACATCGTGGATACCCACGACATGAACGAGGCGGTGCGCTCGGCCTACTATTTAGCCAGCGACAACGAGGCGGTGTTATTGTCGCCCGCCTGCAAGAGCTTCGACCTCTTTGAGAGCTACGAAGACCGTGGGCGCCAGTTTAAGGCCTGCGTCCGGCAGCTGTGAAGCGGGTCGCAGGCCGGAAAAGTGAAGAATAAAAATGCAATAGTAATGAGTGTAAAGACTTTTTTTAAAGGAGACAAAGCAATATGGAGCGTATTGGCGTTCCTTGTGTGCATATCGCTGGTGGCAGTATATAGCTCTACCGGGAAGCTGGCGTCCCGCACCAACCATGATGCGGCATATTACATGTTGCGGCAGGGGGGCTTTATTGCGGTCGGCTTTATAGGGATTCTGCTGATAACCAACTTTGTGCCGATAAAGTTGATACGGCGGTTTGCGCTGGCGGGCGTCGTTGTGGCGTTTGTGGCGCTGATTGCCGCATACGCTCAGTTCAAATTGGCGGGCGACACTGCCGCCGCCCGCGAGACGGCCCGTGAGCTGCGTGTAGGCCCTGTCCGCTTTCAGCCGGCGGAATTAGCCAAGCTGACGGTGATGATATTTATAGCCTCGACGCTTGCGGCTTGCAAACGCTCCGATTCGGGCAGCGTATGGCGGACGTTCTGGACGTGTATGATTACTGTCGGGGTGTTCTGCCTCATCTTTATAGGGCTGAAATTCGGCACCTCGTCGGCCATAATGCTGTTTGTGGCGGCGATGTTTTTGCAGTTTGTGGCACAGACGCCCTGGCTGCTCGCCCGCATGAGTGTGTGGGCGTCGGCAGTTGTGATGCTTGTGGGGCTGTATGTAGCCGCCCCGATGTTCCCCAATGTGGGACGTATAGCCACCTTAAAGTCCCGCATCGACAACTTCTTGGTTGACACGCGGGTAGGGAAGGCGCTGCACATAACTGTGCCGCCAGCCACTGCCGATGATGCGGGGCTGTTCTCGCAGGCCGACTATTCCAAGTTGGCCATCTATGAGGGCGGTCTCACCGGAAAGGGGCCGGGACATAACGACGTGAGCAACTACATGGAGGCGGCCTATAATGACTTCATATTCAGTATAATTATTGAAGAATACGGATGGATTTTATTCCCGTTTATTCTTTTCCTGTTTGTCGTGTTCTTCTTCCGGTGTTTAAAGATATTTAATGAGGCGAATACGATGTTTCCGGCTTTGCTGACCGCCGGACTGTCGCTCATGATAATGATACAGGCATTCGTGAACATGTGTGTCGCTGTGGGTATAGGGCCGGTAACGGGGCAGCCCATGCCATTGGTCAGCGTTGGCGGGACGTCAATAGTCTTCACGGCGGCGGCTTTCGGGATTATCCTGCGGGCCGACTGGGAGCGGAAGATTGAGAAGGCGCGGGAGACTGCCGAACAGCAGGACGCGGCGCCGACAGTAAATGCGCCGGACGGGGAGATTGCGCCGACAATAGTATTAACATAAGTGTAACAATATAAAACAAGGAAGAGAGATGAAAATAATAATCAGTGGAGGCGGGACCGGCGGACATATATTTCCGGCACTGTCCATTGGCGCGGAACTGCGGCGGCGATTTCCGGCGGCCGACATACTGTTTGTCGGGGCGCTGGGGCGTATGGAGATGGAGCGGGTTCCGGCGGCCGGGTTCCGCATTGTGGGGCTTCCTGTAAGCGGGATGCCGCGCAAGGTGTCGCTGCGGTGGTTTCGCTTTGTCTATAACCTGATTCTCAGCATGGTGAAGGCGTTCCGGCTAATCCACACGTTCCGGCCGGATGTGGTGGTCGGTGTGGGCGGCTATGCCAGTGGCCCTATTCTGAGGGCTGCGCTGCATTATAACATCCCCGTAGTGCTGCAGGAGCAGAACTGCTATGCCGGCGTGACCAACCGTATGCTGGCTGCCCGCGTGAACGCCGTATGTGTGGCCTACGACGGCATGCAACGCTTCTTCCCCCATACGCGGCTCGTGCTTACCGGCAACCCTGTCCGCAAGGAACTGCTGAGCCATATCGACCGCCAAACCGCCCTCGACGCCTTTGGACTGGAGGCCGGACTGCCGACAGTGATGCTCACCGGCGGCAGTCTGGGCGCCGCAACCCTGAACCGCTGCATAATTAAGGGCCTCGACAGGCTCCGGCAGTCCAACATCCAGCTACTGTGGCAAACCGGAAAACAGTATTATGCTGACATAAAGGCGCTGTTGGGCGACAACTGTCCGCCGAATGTGAAACCTGTGGAGTTTATCAGCAATATGGGTATGGCATACTCGGCCGCCGACTTGGTGATTTCCCGCGCCGGAGCGGGCGCCATTGCAGAGCTGTCTCTGCTGGGCAAACCCTGCATCCTGGTGCCTTCCCCGAATGTGGCCGAAGACCACCAGACCGTCAACGCCAACGCATTGGTTAACAGGGCTGCCGCAATTCTCATCACCGATGCTCAGGCGCCGGAAACGCTTGTCGAAACAGCAATAGATACATGTAATAATGAACTTATGATGAAAACTCTCTCAAAAAATATAAAGGCGCTGGCCAAACCCAACGCTACCGACGATATTACTGACATTATACTGGAAACCATAAAACATACACAGTCATGAAGGAGCTTGAGAATATAAAGAAGATTTATTTCCTCGGCATCGGGGGAATAGGGATGAGTGCACTGGCACGGCTGTATCGGCAGGCGGGGTTCGCTGTTGCCGGTTACGACCGCACCGAATCGGCGCTTACCCGTCAGCTGACGGAGGAAGGCATCGACGTGCATTATGACGACATGGGCGAGGCCATCGGCCAGCTCGTGCCGGAAGACGAATCATTAGTGGTGTTTACCCCGGCCGTGCCGCCTGACATGGGCGAGCGGGCCTTCTTCACCCGTCAGGGTTACATAATGAAGAAGCGGGCCGAAATGCTGGGGTGCATCTGCAACACCATGGACCTGTGCGCTGTCGCCGGAACACACGGGAAGACCACTACGGCCACAATGCTGGCCCATATCTTCCGCTCGTCGCCGGTCAACTGCTGGGCATTTCTGGGAGGAATATCCAAGAACTACGGCACCAACCTGTTAGTGGCGTCCGAAAGCAGCTGGTGTGTGGTGGAAGCCGACGAGTTCGACCGCTCGTTCCTCCATCTGACCCCCGATATGGCCATCATAACATCGATGGATGCCGACCACTTGGACATCTATGGCAACCATGACGCCGTAATTGAGGCCTTCAACACCTTCGTGAAGCAAATCCGGAAGGGGGGCGCCGCAGTTATCAAGAAAGGGCTGCCCGTGGAGCCGTCAGTGAACCCCGATATACGGTTCTTTTCCTACTCTATTGAGGGGGATGCCGACTTCTGCGCGAAAAATATAAAGTTCCAGCCTGATGGCTATCAGTTCGACCTGGTGCATCCCAAGGGGCGCATAGACGAGTTGAAGCTCACCTATCCCGGCCTGCTCAATGTGGAGAACGCTGTGGCGGCGTCCGCCCTGGCACTGTTGGCCGACCTCGATGAAGATGCTGTCCGCATAGGGCTGATAACCTACAAGGGGGTGGCCCGCCGGTTCGACATTCGCTACCGCAGCTCCAATTTCCTGCTGATTGACGACTATGCCCATCACCCGAAAGAGCTGAAAGCTACCATCAAATCAGTGCGGGCTGTATATCCCGAAAAATGGCTGACCGGAATCTTCCAGCCGCATCTCTACAGCCGTACCAGAGACTTCGCTGACGAGTTCGCGGCTGCGCTCAGCCTGCTCGACGAGGTGGTACTGCTCGACATCTATCCGGCACGGGAACAGCCTATTCCGGGTATAACATCGGCCATGATACTCGAAAAAGCAGAATGTGCCGCCAAACGCCTCGTGTCAGTGGAACAGCTTCCCGACGCAGTGGCCGACTTCAAACCGGGTATCGTCCTGATGATGGGCGCCGGCGATATAGACCGGTTAGTAGAACCCGTAAAACAAATGCTTATTAAGAGAGGTAATGCGTAAGAACTTGACATTCATCATATTAATCGGAGTGGTAATAGCGTTGGCCGCAGCCGCAGCCGTATTTGCGTGGCGGAAGTATTCTTCCGCTGTCTGCGCGGATATTGTTGTGCATGTTGCTAAAAATTCGCCGGAATTTATCGCGAAGGAGCGTCTTGTGGCGCAAATTCGCAGCTTTTTAGCTTCCGCCGATTCGTCCGGCAAAAAAGACGCCGGACGGCAGATACTGCTCAGCGAAATTAATACGGGGAATGTCGAGAAAGAGCTGAAAAAGGCAACGTCAGTTGCCCGTGTGGAGGTGTTCCGCAAGGTCTATGCCACCGGTAACGAGCTGAAAGGCCGCCTTGTTGTGAACGTAGCTTTCCGGCAGCCGCTGTTCAGAGTTGCCGGAACCAGGGATTTTTATGTCGATGCAGACGGCGTCCCCGTTTACGAGGTGCATCTGTATCCCGCCCACGTCCCCGTAGTTACGGGAGCGGTGGACGAAAAATACGCCGCCCGGATGCTGCCATTGATGAAGTTCCTGAGCAGCGACAAGTTCTGGCGGGCACAGATTCAGCAGCTTAACGTAACCGCTAATGGCGACATCCTGATGGCGCCATTAGCAGGCGACCATATTATAGAGTTCGGCCCCCCCGACCGGTTCCGCGAAAAGTTCAGAAACCTCACAGCGCTATATGAACAGGGATTCAGGGAGGTGGGATGGGACAGATACCGCAAAGTGAGCGTTAAATACAGAAATCAGGTAGTTTGTACTAAGAAATAAGGAAAAATACGATATGGCAAGGAAGAAAATTATTGGATGTATTGATATTGGCGCCAGCTTTATAACGCTTGTTACCGGCTATTGGGACAGCGATGCGGCGGGCAGCCGCCGTCTCGCTATCACTGCCTGTGTGCCGATTGCCGCGCAGGGCATTGTCCGCAGCCGCGTGTTCAATGTGGAGGAGGCCGCCAAATGCGTGGCCGAAGCGAAAATGAGAGCCGAAAATATCATCAAAAAGAAAATCACGGATGTTTGGGTGAATATTAGCGGACATCAGTTCAAATCATTTACCGTAACATCCGAACTGAACATCGACAATCGCGAAATCACGTCCGCCGACCTGCAGGATATGCTTAACAGCGCCCGTACCGTCGAGCTGCCACAAATCAGAGACGACGAGCCGGAGAGGTATCTATGCTATGAAATCTATCCCAAATATTTCTCTGTGGACGGCGAGGAGCGAATCCTGAATCCCGCAGGTATCCGCGGCAAGCATGTATGCGGCGAATATCTCGTGATAGCCGCCCCTGCCATGAACGGCGACAACCTGCGGCTGTGTATTGAGAAAGCCGGTCTCAAAATCGTTAACCGCATCCTCGACCCCTTTGCGGCCGCCGAAGTGCTGCTCTCTGCCGAAGAGAAAGAAAAGGGCGTTATTCTGGTGGACATCGGCGGCGGCTCCACCAAACTGCTCGTCTTCAGCAAAGGACGCCCCTGCCATTACGACCTCTTCCCGTATGGCGGAAAACATATCACGGCCGATATTCAGGAAGCCGCCGGAATACCGGAAAGTCAGGCCGAAAGGCTGAAAACCCGCTACGGAAAAGCAATGGACGTCCCCGAAGATTCCGATAATGACGTCATAATCCAGATACCCGATAACACCGGATGGGAACCGAAAGGGATTGACCGCCGCAGCCTCATAAAAATCATTAACGGGCGCCTGACCACGATTGTAGAACATGTCGGAAATGTGGTGGAAAAAATTGCGCGGACGGAACCCGTAAATACCGGAATAATCCTTACCGGACGCACTGCCGCCCTGCAACATATTGAACAGCTGTTTGCCGAAAATACCGGCTTCGAAACGCGGGTCAGGAAGCAGCCCCTCATCAATTCTGCCCGGCCGACGCTGGCCGACGCGGTCAACAACAGTACGGCGCTGGGGTTACTGTTTAAAATGCTGGTCGAGAACCCCGAATTTGTGGGCCCGCCGAAGACCCCTTTCATCAAAGTGCAGATGCCGACAATTTTCGGAACGCTGGCTAATATTTATGACAACATACAGAAAGCGGCAGTAGGGGAGATACTCGGCAAAGGCAACGAGAAGGATGGTAATGACGAGTTGTGGTAAATAATTGAAATAAAGATAGTTATGACAGACGAAATGATTAATATGAGAGACGTTCCCGGATGTAATTCCATCATTCGGGTGTTAGGCGTAGGGGGGGCCGGTTCCAATGCGGTCAACTATATGTACAGTGCCGGCATAGCGGGCGTTGACTTCATGGTCTGCAACACCGATGCGCAGGCGCTGGAAGCCAGCCCTGTACCCGTGCGGCTACAGCTCGGGACGACGCTCACCGAGGGCCTCGGCGCCGGCAACGACCCCGAACGCGGCAAACAGGCCGCCCTCGAAAATATTAACGACATTAAAAATATCCTCGAAGGTGCCCGAATGTTGTTCATCACTGCCGGAATGGGCGGCGGCACCGGCACCGGCGCCGCTCCCGTTATCGCCGACCTCGCCCGTAAAATGGACATCCTCACTATCGCCGTGGTTACTGTGCCCGCCATCGTCGAAGGCCAAAAAAGATTCAACCAGGCTATTGAGGGCGTAAAAAAATTAGAGCCGGTTGTGGACAGCATGCTCGTCATTAACAACCTTAAACTGCAGAAAATATACGGTAAACTGCCTGCCTCTGTGGCCTTCCGAAAAGCCGATAACGTTATCTGCACCGCCGTTAAAGGCGTGGCCGAAATTATCACCCTGCACGGCAACATCAATATAGACTTCGCTGACGTGAAAACGGTCCTCTCCGGCAGCAAGGTCTTCCTCATGGGAACCGGCGCGGCGCTGGGTGAAGAACGCGCCATGACCGCCCTCGAAGAAGCCCTGCATTCGCCGATGCTCGACAGCAGCGATATACACGGCGCCAAAGACATCCTGCTGAACATCGTCTCCGGCGCTGACGAAATAACCATGGACGAGGTCGGCAAGATTATCGACACCATGCAGGCCAAGGCCGGCGTCGATGCCAATATCATCTGGGGAACCGGATTCGACAGCCGATTAGAGCACCAAATCAGCATCACCGTTATCGCTACCCGCTTCGACAGGAATCCGAGCTATTTTCTGCAGCCCGAACCCGAACCGATTGTCATTAAGGCGCCCCCCCCTGTGGAACCGCTGTTTCCCCCAGACAACAGCCGCACCGCGCAGAATCCCGTCCCCACCCCCGAACCTGCCCCAAATGAAGGAACATCAGGCGGCGGAATGTTTGACGGAATAAAAAAAATATTCGGGAAATTGGTCAAAGCCCCCGAAGACCAGAACTTTAAGTAAGCAATCAAAAAAAACATACAGAAAATGAACGATAATAATATTGAAATGGATATGGCAGGCGAAATTATTAATTTCAAGATGCCCAAGAACGAAGGAAATCTCATCCAGGTTATCGGTGTGGGCGGCGGTGGCTGCAACGCGGTAAACCATATGTATAAAGCGGGAATCACAGACGTCACTTTTATGGTGTGTAATACTGACGCGCAGGTTCTGCGGGACAGCCCCGTACCGACCCGCCTGCAGCTCGGCGTAACTCTGACCAACGGCCTCGGCGCCGGCAACGAACCCGAACTGGGACGGCAGGCGGCCATAGAGAATCTCGAAGACGTCAAAAAGGCCATCGACAAGAAGGCCAAGATGGTGTTCATAACGGCCGGAATGGGCGGCGGCACCGGCACCGGCGCCGCCCCGGTCATCGCCCGCGCCTGTCTCGATGCTGCCCTGCTCACCGTCGGAATCGTTACCCTCCCCTTCCGCACGGAAGGCTCGCGCCGCTTTAACCAGGCAGTGGAGGGAATAAAGAACATGCAGGATGCCGTGGATGCACTACTGATTATCAATAACGAACGCATCCGCGAAATGTTCGGCAACTTCCGCCTGTCGGAAGCCTTCTCAAAGGCTGACGATGTGCTGACAATCGCCGCCAAAGGCATCGCCGACATCATCACGAAACGAGGCTACGTCAACGTGGATTTCGCCGACGTGCAGCGCGTGATGCGCGGTAGCGGCATCGCCCTGATGGGCGCCGCAAAGTCGGAAGGCGACAAACGCGCCATCAACGCCGTGGAAGCAGCCCTTAATTCGCCCCTGCTGAACCATAACGACATCAACGGCGCAAAAAATATCCTGCTTAATGTTACCAGCGGAACCGACAATGACGAAATTACTATGGAAGAAATCGGCGAAATACTCAACTATGTGCAGGCCAAAGCAGGAAACGGCGCCGACATCATCTGGGGCGCCGCCAACGAAGAAAATATGGGCAGAACGCTCTCGCTCACTGTCATTGCTACCGGCTATAGCGTCAATGCTATCCCCGAAATCGCCCCCCGTCCCATCACAAAAACAGTAATCCTTGACAATGGCGGCGCTGTAACACCCGCCCCCCGCCCGTCACAGCCCACCACGAGCGCCCCGCCACCGCGTACCCCTGAAAACCCCGGCGGCAGACGCCCCGCCGCAGTATTAGCAACCGGCACGGCTAAACCCCGCACAGGAACACTGTTCGGCGATACCTCCGCCATGACCGACGCAGAACTCGACCTCATAGACCGCGCAAATACTGCAACTCCCCTCCACCCCTCGGTCCGCCATGACCGCCCCGTTTCTACGGTGCTGCTCTCGGTTGACGACAACGACAACGCTATCATCAGCCGAAATCCATTCTACCACGACCAGGCAGACTGATTATGCAAAAAAAATCGTTATTTTTGCAGATAAATTGTATTCTAAAGAACGAATAATACAGTAATACTATGCGAATCTCAAAAATATCATTGATAAACTGGAAAAATTTCCGGAAAACGGAAGTTGAACTGCCCTATCGGGTTTTTATTGTCGGCCCTAACGCATCAGGGAAGAGTAATTTCCTTGATGCCATACGGTTTTTGCGCGATATTGTAAAGCAGGGTGGGGGATTGCAGGAATCGGTTTCCACACTCCGCGGAGGGATTTCAAAAATCAGATGCGTAGCCGCCCGCAGTAATACCGATATTACTGTCGGCGTGGTCGTTAATAACGGGAACGACCTGCCTGAATGGGAATATCGGCTTGCGTTTAATCAGACAGGTGGCGGAATTGTCGATTTGCGGGTATTGGTCAAGGAGGAATTTCTTAAAAATCTGATAACAGAAAAATACATATCGATAGAAAATTTAAAGACAGCGAGAGTGAATATCAGAAGGGTTTTACGTATATCGAACAGGCGTCGCGTAATGAAGAGTTCAAATCGTTTGTTGATTTTCTGAACGAAGTTTCATATCTTCATCTGATTCCGCAACTCGTGCGCGACCCGAAATCGTTTCTGAAGACCTCAAAAAGTGAAGATTGCTATGGTCGCGATTTCTTCGAGAAAGTTCAGAAAGCCAATAAAAGGAGCAGTACGGCATACATCAAGCGGATAGAGCAGGCATTGAAGATTGCTGTCCCGAATTTTGACACGCTCAAATTTGAGCCGGACGAGATGGGTATTCCTCATTTTGAAGCAATATTTAAACAGTGGCGGGGGCACGGTGTAAAATATCAGGAAAATGATTTTTCAGACGGAACACTGCGTTTAATAGGGCTGCTGTGGGCATTGCAGGATGGCACTAAACCGCTGTTGTTGGAAGAGCCGGAACTGTCTTTACATTCGTCGGTCATCAGGCAACTGCCGGATGTGATTTTCCAGCTACAGAAAAAGAAATCGGGCAAAAGCAGGTTATCATTACTACTCATAGCTATGAAATACTTGATAATCAGGGTGTTTCCGGCGAAGAGATAATGCTCGTCATACAAAAGGGGGAAGAAGGCAGCAATTTGGTGGTTGCATTATCGCTTCCGGATGTTAAGAGTTACATGCTCGAAGGAACTCCGGTCGGCAATCTGCTCGTAGCTCATTCTACCCCAAAAGATATAAATCAGCTGTCTCTCCAATTTGACTGATAAATGGAAGTACTGTTAGTCATATAGGATGTATTGCAGGAAATGACAATGCGGAAATTATTGCAAACTTACAGGAGTGATTTATCCGTCGTCAGTGTTCTCGGCAATCGTGGTAATTCATATATTAAGAATAATATCAGAACATTTAATGAAACATCAAAAGTCTTACCGCATATTGTCCTTACCGATTTGGACAGGAAACAGTGTGCACCGCTTCTGAAAAGCGAATGGCTCAGCACCCCATAAAAATATGCTGTTTCGGATTGCCGAAAAGGAAGTAGAGGCATGGCTCTATCTGACCGTAAAGCCTTTGCAAAATGGATGGGTATCCCCGTTAATAAAATTCCTCTTGATACTCAAACGATTGAAGACCCTAAACAGTTTATTGTCTCTCTTGCCCGCAAATCGCGCAAAAGAGACATGAAAGACATTATTCCTGCCGGTACAGCGAAGCAGGGGCCAGGTTATAACATTATGTTACAGAGATATATAACTGACTTTTGGGATTCCGGTAAAGCCGCTTGCTGCAACCGTAGTTTACAGAAAACCGTTGAGCGGTTGAAAGCATACCTGAAATAAGGGCGAGATGTATGCCCTGCCGCGCTCCTATGAGCGCCTGCGGAAATGGAGGTTTCCCCGTTACGGCAATATTCCCCCTGTCATTACTGCCTGAAAAGCAAAAAATGTGTTGAGTTATAAAAAAAACACTTACCTTTGTACCGAATTAGTAAATAGAAAATTCTATGAATAGAAAAAGTAGATTATTTTTCTGCCTTTTGGCAGCAGTTGTCAGCCTGGGCGTGGTAGCCTGCAAGGATGATGATGACAAGCAGGACGAAGCGACAGTTCCCGCTAAGGAAGTTGAAGGCGCATACGCCGGGACCGTTTACAATCAGGATTTAACTATTGCGTTGGCGTCTGTTTCCGACACGATTGTTAATGCGTCGGTTGAAGGCACGGTTATGGGCTTTACCATTCCGGCGTTCAAAGCGACCGTTAAGGCGACTGATGTTGCCGGAACGTACAGCCTCAACGGAGTAGCCATGATTCCGTATGAGGAAATCCCCGTAACCGGAGCGTTGCCGGTTGGTGTTGCCGGAACTGTTGTGGTATCCCAGAACAAGGTTGCTACGCTGGCATTAGTTGTCGGCGCCGGGCTCGAAGAAGGCCTGATTCCTGACCTTCCGATGACGCTCACCTTTGTGGGAACAGCCGAATAAATGCGGACCCCGATTAAGTTCCTCAATATGAGATATTTATGGGGGATTCTAATATTGGTTGCCGCATTGCCGTGTTCCTGTATCAGGGATGAGGCTATGAATGACGAAGCGGACATTCTGTCCGTTTCGTTTTCTGATGGCTGCCTTCGGGCCAAGAAGCCCGAAATAGGGAACGATTATATATTTGTGTTCCCGAAGAAGCACGTCAGCCTGCGCGATTCGGCGCTGACGGCCATAGAGCTGACGCCGGGCGCATCGTATCAGCGCATTGCGCATACGGCGGTAAGCGATACGCTGTTCTTTCTCGATGTAACTTCGCAAAGCGGGCGGTACGTGAAACGCTACCCCGTTATTGCGAGTTATTTTCCGTCGGTGTTCGATTTTGAATCATGGGCGACGCCTACTGTCGGCTATCTCTATGAGAATCCGAAGGAGGGCTCGCTGCAATGGTTTTCGAGCAACAACGGCGCGGCTATTGCATGGAATAACCCTGCCCGGCTTGCCGCCGACTACCCCATACGTCGGGCTGTGCGGGCCCTGTCGGGCGCCTCGGCGGTGGAACTGCGCACCATGAAAGGCCCCGGTCATATCTTCGGGACGATAGATGTCCCCTGCATGTCCGGCTCGCTGTATCTGGGGGGCTTTAACCCGCTCACCGGCCTGACCAATCCGCTCCACTCTACCCGCTTTGGTGTGCCCTTCAGCGACGGACGTCCCGTAAAACTGACCGGATACTATATCTATAAGGAGGGCGAGGGCGACTATATCAACCCTGACGGCTCGACGACCGCCAACCGCCGGGACACCTGCGCGATTTATGCCGTGCTGTTCAAAACCGACAGCGATACCCAGTACCTCTATGGCGACGACATCGCTACCTCGCCGAACATCATTGCCCGTGCAGAACTCAGCCCCGACGACGTCCGCATAAGTCCCGACTTTACCCGTTTTGAAATAGCTTTCAACTATGCGCCATATACGGTGCCATTCTCATTTGCGGAACTGTATAATGACGAATACAAAATAACCATCGTCTTTGCGTCCAGTCATAAGGGTGATACTTACGAGGGACGCATTGGGAACACTTTAATTATTGACCGGCTTGAATTAGAATATGAAGATGAAAACGGACATTAACGTATTGCGTATTGCAGGCTGTTTGGCGTGTTGGCTGCTGTTCGGCGCTCCGGCAACGGCACAGCATTGGGACGGCAACATCCTCGTGGGCTATAACATCGGCGGTTCCACGCCCACCCCCATGCCTGCCGAAATCAGGAGCATCAACTACGCGCCCGATTTATGGTCGCCGAATGTCGGCGTCGAGGTAGTCTGCTGGCTGAACGACAAGTGGGGCATAGCCATGCAAGTGGCCTGCGAGCACAAGGGATTCGCTGTTGACAGCCGCGTAAAGAGTCTCTATACCGAGATTATAATGAACGATGGTTCTGTTCAATCGGGTAACTTTACGGGGGAAAATTCCACGCGCATAAACAATACATGGCTCACCGCACCCTTGAAGGTGGTTTACAGCGCCTCCGAAAGGTGGTCGAGTTATGCAGGCGTCTATATTGCATATCTGCTGCGTCCGCAGTTTACCGGAGCAGCCTCTGACGGATATATGCGGCGTGGCGCGCCCACCGGCGAGAAGGTGGAAGTTGTGGATGCCACATTCGACTTCTCCGACAGCCAGAACCGCTTCGATTATGGCCTGCTGCTGGCCGAGCGGTGGCACCTGAACGGGAAAATGGCGCTCGTCGGCCAGCTCAGCTATGGCCTGCGGCCGCTGTTCCCTGACAGCTTTTCGGCAATGCCCTTCAAAATGTATAACATCTACGGCACACTTGGCCTGTGTTACAAGGCCTTCAGCCGATGATTGCACGACCGTTGTAGAGACGCACGGCCGTGCGTCTCCACAGCCATCCAGTCATTGCAGGCACCCGCAAAGGGTGCCCCCATCCCGTCATTGCGGGCTTGACCCGCAATCCCCTTCGTCTGAACCTGTCTGAACCCTGATTTATGATTGCTATGATTTTTTTATTCCCTTATTTACAGCATGTTAATGGCAACAGACCAATCCCATCCCCCACCTTTTCTTCTACACTCTTCCCAAATCCGGGACACAATTTGACACAAATTTTTTCACCGAATCCGTGAACAAAAAACAACGTCCTGCGTTTTATTAATAGACGTTGGTTGAAATGGATG
>JAISSS010000105.1 GCA_031272965.1 Bacteroidales bacterium
CAAAATGTACAGAACACTCATCGTTATCATTGCGCTGACAGGTTTTATGACGGTTCGGGCGCAACATCAGCCGCAATTTTCGGCGGCAGGGTTTTATGACGTGCCACAGTCGGGGCGCGAGGTTTATGATTTCAATGCCGGATGGCGTTATCACGAGGGCGACGCCGCGGGCGCCGAGCAACCGTCGTTCAATGACAGCAGCTGGGAAGTAGTGGCTACGCCGCATACTGTGCGCCTTGTTCCGGCGGAGGCAAGCGGCTGTCGCAACTATCAGGGCAAAGCCTGGTATCGCAAGCGCTACACACCTGCGGATGCGCTGCTTGATAACCGGCTGCTCACGCTCTATTTCGAGGCGGTAATGGGGCGCACGACAGTCTATATCAACGGCGTCAAGGCTACAGAGCATCTCGGCGGCTATCTGCCGTTCAGCGTTGAGCTGACACAATACGGATTAACGCCGGGCAAGGAGTGTATCATCGCTGTGATGACCGACAACTCCAACGACGGCTCGTTTCCGCCCGGGAAACCGCAGACGCAGCTCGACTTTTCATACCACGGCGGCATCTATCGCGACGTTTGGCTCGTTTCTACAAATAAAATCCATCTCACCGACCCCAATCAGGCTGGTAAAATAGCTGGCGGAGGCGTCTTCGTGCAGTATGGCGCAGTCAGCGAGAAAGATGCCCAGGTGTTCGTCAGCGCAGACGTCATTAATGAAAGCGCTAAGAGCAAGAACGTTACGCTCGAAAACACTATAAAGACCGCAGACGGCAAAACAGTGAAGAGCTTGCGCTCGAAGGTCAGTCTGAAAGCGGGCGAAGCGAAGTCTGTGAAGCAAGAGCTGCACATCGCGAACCCTCAACTGTGGCATCCCGATGCGCCAACGCTGTATCATCTTGAGACAGCAGTTATTGCAGACGGCAAAACTATAGACGGCGGCATGACCCGTATAGGCGTCCGCACATTTGAGTTTCGCGGAAAGGAAGGATTTTGGCTCAATGGCAAGCCGTACCAAAAACTCATCGGCGCTAACCGTCATCAGGATTTCGCGTATGTAGGCAACGCAATGCCGAACAGTCAGCACTGGCGCGACGCCAAGGTTTTACGCGACGCCGGTTGCCGTATCATTCGCTGTGCGCACTATCCTCAAGACCCCGCGTTCATGGACGCCTGCGACGAGCTTGGACTGTTCGTCATAGTGGCGACCCCCGGATGGCAGTACTGGAACAACACCCCGCAGTTCGGCGAGTTGGTTTACAACGACATACGCCAGATGGTACGCCGCGACCGCAATCATGCGTCAGTGCTGATGTGGGAACCGATACTCAACGAGACAGGCTTCCCTGCCAATTTTGCAGTCAATGCTCAAAAAGCTGTACAGGAAGAGTTTCCGGGCGCCGCCTCTGCGGGCGACTATATCTCGGAAGGCGTCAAGGAGAACTACGAGGTCATCTATACTTGGGGCGCAGATACGAAGAAAAGCTGCTTTGTACGCGAGTTTGGCGACAATGTGGACGACTGGTATGCGCACAACGCCGACAACCGTGTCTCGCGCAGTTGGGGCGAGCAGCCGATGCAGGTGCAGATGGAACATTTTACTCGCTGGTTAGCCGGCTTTTACAAACCTGACCCGCAGCTCGTCGGAGCAGCGCTATGGCATCCTTTCGACCACCAGCGCGGCTATCACCCCGACCCGTTCTGGGGCGGCTTCACAGACGCTTTCCGACAGCCTAAATATTATTACTACCTCTTCAAAAGCCAGATAGACGCCGACCTGCAACATCCGATTGCAGACGTCGGTCCGATGGTTTACATCGCGCATGAGATAGGCCCGTTCTCGCCCTCCGACGTTACCGTTTTCACTAATTGCGACGAGGTGCGCCTCATCGTTTATGAGAAAGATACAGTTGTGCAGAAACCCATTAAATCCGATTTGCCGCATCCGCCCGTGATTTTCAAGGGAGTTTATAATTTCAACAGCATGAAACGGATAGTTTACAGCGGCAACGGCGGGTGGAAAAAGGTGTCGTTTGTAGCCGAGGGGTTGATAGACGGCAAGGTTGTGTGTCGGGTAAAGAAGATGCCCTCGCGGCGCTCGTCGCGTCTTAGCCTGCGTTTGGATAACGAGGGGCAAAGTTTGCAAGCCGACGGTTCCGACTTCATCCCTGTCATCTGCGAAGTTACCGACGACGACGGCAATGTGCGTCGTTTGGCGAAAGAGCGGATACTGTTCTCTGTCGAGGGCGAGGGCTCGCTCATAGGCGACGCGCTCATCGGCGCCAACCCGCGCGAGGTGGAGTTCGGCTCTGCTCCGGCGCTAATTCGTTCTACGATGAAACCGGGTAAGATACGTGTTTCGGCTCAAGTGGTCTTTGATGGCGAACATGCGCCTAAGCCCGCTGTTATTGAGTTCGAGAGCGTCGCCCCGCAACGTCCGCAGCTCTATACCGAGAAGCCGCAGACCGGCTATGGCAATGCTCCGGCTGCCGTCTCTATCAACCGCTTCGTCCGCAAACTTACCGACGAAGAAAAACGCAAAGCCCTTTTGGAAGTCGAAAAACAGCAGACAGAGTTCGGGAAAAAGGAGTGATGCGGTGTGCGGAGCCTGCCAGATATGCATTTTGTGTCGTGAACAGTTGCCAGTATCAATAATTGTTTGTACTTTTGCTGCGATTTTCCCACCCAAGTCATTCTGGGTGGCCGCCAAACCTGCCGACGGAAGAAAAGGTGGGAAACTTGAGCTATAAATTATGGCAACAATAGGCGCAATTAATGATTTGGAAATAATAAAAGAGGTTCCGTTTGGAGTATATCTTGACGGCGGAGCGCATGGTGAAATCCTGCTTCCGGCCCGCTACGTTCCCGCCGGAAGCGCTCCGGGTAGCCGCGTTAATGTATTTATATATCCCGATTCGGAAGACCGGTTAGTGGCCACCACAGAAAAGCCATTAGCCATGGTGGGGGACTTTGCCATGCTGCGGGTGGTCGATGTTACCCCGCTTGGAGCCTTCCTCGACTGGGGATTGCCCAAAGACCTGCTGGCGCCATTCCGCGAGCAGAAAGAGCGGATGGAAAAAGGTAAAGAATATCTCGTATTTGTCTATCTTGACGACATCAGCCAGCGCATCGTTGCCACTGCGCGGTTAGACAAATGCCTCGGCAATGTCCCCGTAGATTATGAACCGGGCGAGGAAGTTGACATCCTCATTGCCGCCCGCACCGAATTGGGATATAAAGCCATCGTTGACAACAGCCATTGGGGGATGCTGTATCACAGCGATATTTTCCGTCCGCTGTCAATCGGCCAACGCCTGAAAGGGTACATAAAGAACGTCCGCGCAGACGAAAAAATCGACCTGCGGCTTGACAAGCCCGGCCATGAAAAAATAGAAACATTAGCAACGCACATACTTCAACAGCTGAAAGATGCCGGTGGGTTCATGCCGATAGGCGACAGCACCTCCCCCGAAGAGATACGCCACCTGTTTAACGCCAGCAAGAAGAGCTTCAAACAAGCCATCGGCAGCCTCTATAAAAGTCGCCTTATCACTATTGATGACGCCGGAATAAGAAGCGTGTAAACCAGCCTCAGGCAGCTGATTTACACGCCTTCGACAGCCTGACACCGCTACAGGCTGAAGGCTTTCGATGTTCCGCCGGAATAAGTTCCGCCGGTGTTATAGCCGTTCACGGTGGTGCCGCCACTAAGGGTGCCGCCGCTAAGCAGGGTATATGTACCGCTGACCAGACGCGGTTCGGAGAATATCACCGTTACGCTGGTTCCGGTTGAGGCGCCGGAAATAACGGGGACAGTAAACAGCAGCAGGGCCTCGCCCGATGAGTTCTTGATACACAATGCACTGCCACAGGACGCCGTAAATTTATAGTTTTTCTGCGTACCCGCCAGCCGCGTGTTCTCGCTGCCACAGACGCCAATAACGGTGCCGCCATTGATGGATATTTCGCGGTCAGAATCGAGCGATTCGCCGTCTCCGCGCACCCCGTTAGCCATGAGGAAGCCGCCGTTGACAGTAAATACGGAGCCGTTGCAGTCGATGGCGTCCTGTCCGGAAGCCGCACAATAAATATTGCCGCCGTTAATGATAATCCCTGTTCCGGCATTTATGCAGTCGTCATAAGTGCGGATGTCTATGGTACCGCCATTAATGGTGAGCTGGCTTTTGCTTTCGAGGCCTTCGCCGCCGCTTTGGGAGCAGCTGATGGTAATTGTTCCGCTGTTGACGGTCATATTTCCATCGCATTTAATGGCTTTAGGATTGGCGGCATTGGTGTTGTTGCCGCCCGGTACGCCGAATCCACCCGGACGTCCGTTGTTGCCGGAGGTGCTGCCACTGACAGCGAGGGCGCTACCGGTAGTGCCTACGGTGAGGACAAGCGCCGGTGTGGCGCCCCCGCTTTTGCCAAGCGTTATTGTGCCGTCCGCGGAGATGCCTTTACCTCCCGTGCCGGAGCTGCTACATGTAATACTGCCACCATTCAGCACAATGTTGCCGTTACTCTTGAGGCAGGCCGCAGTGTATGAATCGGTAACGCCGGAAGCGTTGGTGTATGTCTTGCCGTTCCCTGACACGGCGATGTTCAGCGTTCCGCCGTTGACAGTAATGTCGGCGTCGGCAGAAATTCCCTTCCCCCCGTCGGCAGTACTTCGGCTCTCTATCATGACAGTACCCTCGCTGACAGTTACGCTGCCGATAGCTTTCATGGCCGTACAATATGAGGGGTCGCCGGAAATCACCGCCGCCGCCCCGGATGTTACTATGGAGATGGTGCCACCACTGACAGTTATATTTTTCTGGCAGCCGAATCCTTTCGACTGTGCGCCTGAAATGCTCATGGTAACAGTGCCGCCGCTGACAGTTATAGCCTCGTCTGCCGCGATGCCTTTCACGTCGGTCGCTGTGGAGGTTATGACGATGCTGCCGCCACTGATTGCCGCCGTTCCGCCTTCGGCATCAATGGCGTCACTGCCGGCGGTGATGTTCAGCGTCCCCCCGCTCATGGCAAAATTGGTGGCATGAAACCCGTCAAGCGTCGCCGCCGATATGGTAATATTGCCCTCTCTAACGGAAATATCGTGGTTGGCCGCAACAGCATGCTTTGCCGCCCCCCGCAGTTCAAGGGCACCGTAGCCGTCAAATATTAAAGAGCCTTTGCTGTCGAGTGCGGCATCTTTGGTATTGTTGCTGCCATCGGCTAAGGAATTGCTCTCTTTGAGCTGTATCTCTGCAATCACATCGCTTGTAATCCTGATTGCCGGAGCGCCGGAGGCTGTGATATATGCGTTCTGAAGCGTCAGCCGTATCTGGGAGGCGCTTTCTATGGTGAGCGACCCGCTATTGGTCGTCCCCGAAACAACATACTCGGTCAGCTTCGTGGAGGTGGATACTACCGACACATTGGCGCCGGAGGCAGTTACCGTTACCCCGTTACCAGCATATGGATTCACCACTGTCGCCTGATTGCCGGAGAATGTTATATAAACCGATTCGGCGTTCATTTCAATAACTTTAAGAGCAACATTCTGTACTGTCAGATTGCTTTCGTTGAGCTGTACATCGGCAATCACTCCGGTTTCGTAGCCATTGAGCGAGATGATAATCTTGTAATCGCCGACGGGTACGCCGCTGATGGAATATGCGCCGTTAGCGTCTGTCGTTGCAGCCTGGCCGACATTGGTGTTGTCGTCAGCCCGCTTGATTTGCACGACAGCCCCTGCCGCCGGACTGCCGTCAGGCTTGGTAACGACCCCGCTGACTGTGTAGGTAGCAACGGTAATTTTGTTCAGCGTAATGTCGGCAACCGTAACGTCGGCATTGCTGACAGTTACGGCGCTGACGCCGCCGGATTCATAGCCGTTGAGCGCAGCCGTGATGCTGTAACTGCCTGCGCTGACGCCGGTAATGATATAGCCGCCGGATGTATTCACTACGGCCTGACCTGCGGCGCTGCCGTCGTCAGTCTTGAGCAGCGCAATGGAGGCGCCGGTTGCAGCGCCCCCGTCCGATTTACTCACGGCGCCGCTCACGCTGTATGTCCGTGCCTGCGACTGCGCCTGCGTCTGCGGCCCGTCCGACATATTGGATATCTCAGAGGTACATCCCAAAAAGAGCGCCGCCACAGTCAGGCACATTGCGGCCGCAAAAAAATGTTCACATGTTCTCATAATGCAACAGTCGTTTAATGTTTTCGGCAGTTTGACAAAAAAAAACCGCAAAAGTTTAATCCGCCTGTCAACAATTTCCAAAGAGGACGCCTGCGCTCAATTAACGGCAGTAACTGTTTGACACACAATCGATACAGGGCCAATCAGTCCTGCCGGTTCCGGCTTGGAATCTTTGTTATGATAAAACCATGGTGCAAAAGTCTTGCGACGCGGTTCGGGACGCGGCGTTCCCTTCAGGAACCATTCCGGCAACCCTTTCATGACCGGCAGCCGGTTCGATTCACGGATTTCCCACTCAAAATCGCGGGGATACTGCTCGTCGCCAATCAGCCGGTTCACCCAGGTGTTTGTAACGCGGACAACAAACCGGTTAGCGCCGGGCTTCAATAGCGGCGTGATGTCGGCAGAGAATGGCGCCGTCCACAAAACGCCCGCTTTCCGTCCGTTTATTTCCACTTCGGCGATGTCCCCTACCCTGCCAAGAGCAATGACGATACGTGTGTCTGCATCATTAAAAGCCTTTATATGTATAGACTTCTCATATACGGCAGTACCTGAGAAGTATTTTACAGCCGCATCGTTCTGCTCGCTGAAATCAACCAATGTTTGAAATTTGCGTCGGAAAGGCTTCTCTCCGGTTGCCGGATTAAACGTTACGGTCCATGAACCGCTGACTTCCGTAGCGGCCTCTCCCACAAGTCTGCGCTCCGGCAATTTGGGCCATGCGCCGTTGTGAGCAGGGAAAATCACAAATACTGATTCGTCTTTTTCTAAATGAATCGTAACGAGGGTATTGCCATTGTCGGCTTTAGTGCCGGAAACGGCAGTGATAGTGCCCGTATATGCGTTCCACAGTTCGGGAACGCGGTTGGCGACAGGAAATTCAAAGGTTTTTTCCTGTGCTGCGCCGGTATTTCTGACGAAGAATATTTCGGCCTGCGGGGTACGGCGGTGCACCACCTCATTATTGCGCTCAATGAAGGAGCCTTGCTGTAGCAACATCTGACACCGCGTAAGATAGGTGAAGAAGGCCTTCCCCGGTTCGAGCCACGTTTGCAGGCGGCTGAAATGCGTACCGTAGTGGGCAAAGACGAATCCGGGACGGTATTGGTCGCCGAAGGGATTATGCGCCCACGAGTGCAGATAGTAGCGGTTTACGCCGAAATTATAGCCCATATCGGCAGGCCGCTTCAGCATGGCCGGCGTCTCGGTGAACTGGCAGGTAGCTTCCATGCCGGTGAACGCCTCGGCGCCCACAATACGCTTCTGGAACCGCGCCGCTGCCTGCGCAATGGCGTCCCCCCCCGACGGCTCATGACTGTGAACCCAAAATTCCGTCACGGGAATGTCGGCAATACCGACCCCTTCGGCAATATCGAAAGGGGCGCTGATAATGCTGCCGTATGGCTCAAAACACAGCCGGAACCCCGCCTCATGACACATACGCAGCCCCGTTTCCCAGCACCGGAGAAACAGCCGGTTCACTACCGCCTTATAATCAGCTAAAAATGCTTTCGACTCATCCGAAAATTCCGCTTTTATGCGCTCTATTCCTTTGGTGGAGTTGTTCAGGATAGCGTCGCCACGCTCGTAGGCCAAAACTATTTGCGGCACCGGGTCATAGCCCTTCATGCGGATAAATTCTGTACGGAACTCCGGCGTCCAGCTCTGCCCCCACGCCTCATAACTGTCTATCCATATATCGTTGAACGTAGTGCCGATATAGTCGCCGAAGCGCTCCCGCAACGGGGTCAACACATTCGTCCAATGCTTTATGGTGGCGGGAATGTTCATCTTGTCGGCCTCAAATGCCGTGGCCGCCACATCTTCCGGCGCGGGATGCGAGCGCTGCATGGTTGAGAACCATCCGAACCGATAAACTGTCCATTCGCCCTGCGGGGCATCCCACGTCAACACCCCGCCGCTAAAGCTGTCCGATATGTCGCACACGTCGGCAAGCGCCAATTCTTTTTTTGCGGGAACCGCCATTACGGCAACATCTTTATAATAATCACCGGCAGGCGTCGGCAGATTGACAGTTATTTTCTGTCCGCCCGCTATTTTTGTGGTGCTGAAAGTGGCGGCTTTCATACCGTCTTCTTCGGGCGATATCCATGTTCCGCCGGTTGTTGACCATCCGGGAGTGTTGTGGATGCCTACCTGCATGTTCAGACGGCGGGCTTCTTTGAGGGCATGTCCAAGCGCGTCCCAATAGGCCGTACTGCGATATGTCTGCTGTGGCCACGGCGCCCGCAGGGTGTCGAGCCAGGCGGGCGCATTAAACACCACCACCCCGCCAATACCGGCCTCTTTCATTGCTTCCAGGTCGGCAGTGATACCCTCTTTTGAATAGAACGTACCAAGCCAGTGCCACCACGTATGAGGCCTGTAAATATCAGATGGCGCAACAAACTGCCGCGCAAGTGTCTCCACCGTTTCTTCCGGCTGCGCCTGTAGCGCCACAGTGAATAAACCGGCAATCGAAATAATAATATAAGAAAAAACTCTTTTCATCAGCTAAATTTCCGGCAAAGATACTGCTTTTCGGCTGTTCAACATCCCCCAATTTTCGATTTTAGTATTCTTTCTATAAAAAAAACATACTTTTGGGGGTATTGTGACCAACCGAATCACTCTATTTTTGCACCGAAAAAGTAGTTTTATAACGTAATTTTTAACTGTAATTACTTCAAGATGAGAACATTATTCAGATTAAGGCTATCAGTTGCAGCCTTAATAATAGCAACTGCATCTGTCACCTGCAAAAAAGACAGCGACAATAGTGAGGAGAAGCTCGGCAATGGCGCCGTAATGCAGGCAACGACGCTGAAAGGTGTCGTCCGCAGCACCTCCGGCGCCCCGTTGAGCGGCGTATCCGTAACCACCGGCACTCTGTCGGCAACTACCGGCGCCGACGGCACATTTGCCTTCGACAGGGCCGCAATTACGGATAACCGCGCCATTATCAAGTTCGCCAAGAGCGGCTATTTCACCGTGATACGCTCCGGCGTCAAGTCCGCCGAAATCAACATCAACGCAGTATTGCAGGCCAAAGGCTCCGGCGCCACAAGTACAAAGACCTCTTTCGACGCGGCACAGGCACAAACGCTGACGGCAGGCGGCCTGACAGTTGACATTCCCGCCGGAGCGGTGGTCAAAGCCGACGGCTCGCCCTATTCCGGCAACGTCAATGCCGACGTGTTCTATCTGGCGCCCGACAACGACGACTTTGCCGAACTGATGCCCGGCAGCGACCTGGTCGGCATACGCTCCGGCGGCACCGAAGCACAGCTGATTTCATACGGCATGACAGAAGTGTCGCTCACCGACGCCTCCGGAAACGCCCTGCAATTAGCCTCCGGCGCCGAATCGGAACTCACATTCCCTATCCCCGCCGGAATGGAGACCAACCCGCCCGCGACAATCCCGCTATGGTATTTCGACGAGGATAAAGGCGTGTGGGTCGAAGAAGGCTCCGCCACCCTGCAGGGGAACGTGTATGTCGGCACAGTATCGCACTTCTCCTGGCATAACCTCGATTACCCCGAATCGCGCGTAACCGTCAAGGGACGGGTTACTGACTGCAAAAACAACCCTGTACCTTATGTTACCGTAACCGCCATGCAGACATTCGACAACAACGGCTACCGACAGGGCGCCACAGTTACCGGCAGCGACGGCTATTATTCGGTATGGGTTCCCGCAAATACAGAAATAACAGTTACCGTATTGCCCGAACATTACGATAACTACTCTCCCGCAGTGGAAATCAGCATTCCCGAAAAAGCCGGAAACAGCACCATAGAAAATGTCAACATCACGCTGCCATGTCGCGACAGTGGCAACAGCACCGTTGGCGGGGACGACTGCGGCGCAACAACATCTAAAGCCGACGTTACAATGCTTTCAGGCGGCGCAACCTACCGCATAGCCTTCGACAACGACGGGAAGCGCATCCGCTTCGAAACAGATGACGAAGGTGAAATTTCTACCATAATCATCAACAGTACCGGCGAATACCCTGAATTATGGATATACGAAGACGGCGAATGGACCCCCGCGATGGACCAGGAAATGATAGAATCGCTCAAACTTATAGGCTATACTGACGCCCAAATAGCTCAAATTCTTGAGACAACGATGTCGCAAATAGCGGGAGGTTTTAGCGCCTACATAGATTTTCTCATGCTCGACCCCGGAAACCCGCCCGCCACTCTTGCCGCGAATTACGCATACAAGGGTAGCACCGTGAGCTTTGCCGGTAAAACATGCTGCATCTGGGAGGCTACCGGCATCGACTCCGAAACAGGCAAAGCCACAACAATCAGAATAGCAAAATGGAACGGCGTAACCATGTTCATCGAAGTAGATGGCGTTGTCCAGTGGTCAGTACAATCCATAACACTCGATGTCCCCGAAAGCCTGTTCATCCCTGAATAAGCACATACTAATTACACATAACTGAATATTAACAGCGGATTACATGTCGGCATACACGGCCATTGTAATCCGCTTTTTTTATGCAGGAACAATAGCATAACGCCCCGAATCCGGCGACAATACCATTCATGCAAAAACACGCTGCCATTCGGCAAAATAATTAACATTGGCGCCTCAACACCGGCGCGGGTTTTCGGCCACAAAAAACCATTCGGTATTTTTTTGCTACCATTCGGTATTTTTTTATATTTCCGTATTTTCATCATCGCTATCTTTGTAGCGAGATTTTATAACGATT
>JAISSS010000114.1 GCA_031272965.1 Bacteroidales bacterium
ATTTCGCTAACTCGCTGCTCCACATCGGATTAAGCCAAAATGTGGTGTGAAACAAACCGAGCGCCACCATAACGATGCCGCCAGCCAAAATCAAATTTTTCCTTAATCTGTTCATAATATCTAAATTTTGCGCCCCTTACAAGGCTGTTGATTTCGGATGCAAAGGTAATGATTTTTATTGAAATAATTGATTAACGGTCTCTGCGGTTAGTATCGAAAAAGCCATAGTGGGCTGTAAGTGGGTCAAAAATCCTAACGATTATTCGTGTGCGAAAAAACTGTGCATAAAAATCACTTTTTTTATGCAAAAAGAAGTGTGAGTTTAATTTTTTTTGCGTACTTTTGTGCGAAAAATTATCAATTGATAACAGATGAATACGATTAAAAAGTTATTACTTAGTGCACTAACTATGTGCATTGGACTGTTAGCAGCGTCTGCTGCACAGGCTGCGGAGCCTTTCCCGCTCAAGATGCGTGTCGGCACCTATAATGTCGGGCACTTCAATCAGGGTAATATCGGCGGTTACGGTGCAGGTCAGAATGCGACGCCATATATGCTGCAATGGCGCCAATGGATTGGGTGCCAGTCGTTTGACGTCTTTTTCGTCAATGAGTGGAACGAATTTTTCGACAGGGGCAGGACAATCCATGCTGCCGATGCCCTGCTGCATCCCTATTTTAATACCGTGTGCTTCGGGCAGCAACGCGGCTGGATTTACAACGGCATAGCTACCAATTACGCCCTGACCAACATCCGGCAGTTGGAACTGACCCACAGGGGATATTACGCTACGGTTGCCGACCTGAACATTGGCGGCAAGACGATAACGCTTATGTCGGTGCATATTCCGTGGCAGGAATGTTGCCACGACAGTTCCATTGATGCGCTGATTGCCGAGATGAAGAAGTACGAATACCTTATCTGTGGCGGCGATATGAACGCTAATGACAGGAGTCAGCGCAAGTTCCTCGACGCGGGCTTCAATATGGCTAACGGCGGCAATGAGGGCTGGAAATGCACCCTTGCCCACAAGTGTATCGAAGGGCTGGGCGATTCCTCGTCGCACATCGACAACATCGTTACTACGCAGAACATCAAGATAATGAACGTGTCGGCGCCGATGACCGGGCTTAACGATACCGACCACTTGCCTGTGCTTGCCGATGTCATAATCACTGACGTGGCGCCTTCCCGCACGTATATCAAGGAGCAGGCTGACAGCATCGCATCCGCTGACGCCTCCCAACTGCGGGTCATGACCTACAACATCCACATCGGAATAGGGATGGACGACAAGCTCGACCTCGAACGTGTCGCCGGAACTATCAACGAGCAGCATCCCGACCTCGTAGCCTTGCAGGAAGTTGACCGTATCGCCGACAGGACGCAGCGCATTGACGAAGTAGAAGAACTTTCCCGCTTGACAGGCATGAAGGCAATTTACGGGCGCACCCTGTATCGCTCGAACGGCGAGTACGGCATCGCAATTCTGTCGAAATATCCCGTACTTGAGCATGCCTATACCCAGTTGCCGAGGCTGGGACAGCGCGAAGACAGAGGTTTGCTGACTGTCAAAGTTAAGCTGAATAACAGGATTATACGCTTCGCCTGCACTCATTTCTGCCACGAGAGCGAAGAAAGGCGCACTATGCAGGCTTATGCCGTAAATTCGATATTACTCAATGACAAAGACAATACTCCGGTGATTATAGGCGGCGATTTCAATGCCGAGCCTTCCGACCCGAGCATCGCGACGCTCAAACGCCAATGGACGGACGCTACTGACGCCAAGCCGACGTTCAACAGTACGGCGCCCTCAATCAAAATCGACTATCTGATGTTCTATCCCAAGACTGCTTTCAAGGTTAAAGAGACAAAAGTAATCAACGATAGCGTGAGTTCCGACCATCGTCCGGTTCTCACGGTATTGGACATTCGGTAGCTTTTCTACCTGATTACTTTCGTGATTTTCAGGATGAGGTCGGTAAATATTATTTTTGCGTATCCGTTCATGGATATGTGCTGGTAAGCGCGTTCTATTTCGCGCGACAGCGGGATGATGTTTTTTTCGTTGATGAACGGCGCGAAGCGGGATGAAAATTCGAGTTCCGGTTCGGTCATATAGACTAATTCGGGATGCTTCATATTGTTCATGAAATTCTCGCGGAGCTGTTTCAGGGCATATTGCAGGAACTCTTTTTGGGGTTCTCTGCCTGTTGCGGCCATATCTTCGACCCATTTAAAAATATCCATGAACCGTCGTCCGTAAGCGATGCGCATTAGGGCTTTAAATTTTTCGAGGTTTTCGTTGTCCTGTTCTTCGGAAATTTTCAGGGCTTTGAGGTAATTTCCGCTGCACAGGTGCACCATATTGTCTATGTTGCGTCCGTCCATGCACGGCATGTTCTGCAGTGCGGAGCGCATTGATTCGTCGTCAATTGCCGGCACATGAATCAGCTGACATCTTGAGCGGATTGTCAGTAGCAGGTCTTTGTCGTTTTCGGCTATAAGCAGGATGAGCGTTTTTTCGGGGGGCTCTTCGATGATTTTTAGCAGTTTGTTGGCACATTTTTCGTTCATTTTTTCGGCCATCCAAATCAGCTGGATTTTGTAGTCCGATTCATACGATTTAAGGCTCATTTGATGGAGTATCTCGTTGGCCTCGTCCACGTATATTGTGCCCTGTTTATCTGTTTTCAGTGCGGCATACCAGTCTGGCAGGTTTAAATAGGGATTGTTGAGGACGGCCGCCCGCCATTCATCAATGAAGTCGTTGCTTAATGCCGGTTTGTCCGATACTTTTTTATATACTGGGAAAGAGAAATGCAGGTCGGGGTGTACTAATTTGGCGACTTTCCGGCATGCGGGGCACTTGTCGCTGCCGCAAGAATCACCGTCGTGCCGGTTGTTGCACAGCACATATTGGGAATATGCCAACGCGAGCGCCAATCCGCCGGTGCCTTCCATTCCTGCGAGCAACTGCGCATGGCTGATGCGGTTTTCATCAACCGAGCGTCGCAGTCGCTCCTTGATGGCCTCCTGCCCGATAATGTCTTTGAATTGCATGATTATCTCTCAAAATAGCGCCGCAAAGATAGCATAAAATTTTCAATTACACACAAACGAATAAAAATATTGGCGGGATTCACAGCCCCGCCAATCCGTCCAATCGATGAGTTTTCTTATATTTGCAGAATATTAAACTAA